>CASQEL010000398.1 GCA_949427775.1 uncultured Desulfovibrionaceae bacterium | reverse complement strand
GGGAAATCATCGAAACGCCCATCACCTCCAGCTTCCGCGAGGGGTTGTCGGTGTTGCAGTACTTCACCTCCACCCACGGCGCGCGCAAAGGTCTGGCGGACACGGCCCTCAAGACGGCCAACTCCGGCTACCTGACCCGCCGTCTGGTGGACGTGGTGCAGGACGTCATCGTCTCCGAACACGACTGCGGCACGGTGGACGGCATCGAACTGACCCATCTCAAGGAAGGCGGCGACATCAAGACGCCCCTGGCCGAGCGGGCCGTGGGCCGCGTGCTGCTCTACCCCGTGTACGATCCGGACGATCCGGACACGGTGCTGCTGCAGGAAAACACGTTGATCGACGAAGCCGCGGCCAGGATTCTGGCGGACAAGGGCGTAGCTTCCATCACCATTCGTTCGGCCCTGACCTGCCAGTCCGAGCGGGGCATCTGCGCCCTGTGCTACGGACGCGATCTGGCCCGCGGCCATCTGGTGAACATCGGGGAAACCGTGGGCATCATCGCCGCCCAGTCCATCGGCGAACCGGGCACGCAGTTGACCATGCGCACCTTCCACATCGGCGGCACGGCGTCCAGCACCATCGAGCGGAACAAGTACGAAGCGCAGAACGCGGGCCGGGTCATCCTGAATCGTGTCCGGGCCGTCACCAACCGCGACGGCGCGTCCATGGTTCTGGGCAAGAGCGGTCAGTTGACCATCGTGGACGCTCAGGGCCGCGAACGCGAAAAATACATTCTGCCCAACGGCGCGCGTCTGGCCGTGGCCGACGGACAGGAAGTGTCCAAGGGCGCGTTGCTGGCCGAATGGGATCCGTTCAACGAACCCTTCGTGTCCGAGGTGGACGGGATCATCCGTTTCACGGACATTATCGAGGGCAAGACGGTGCAGGAAAAGGTGGACGACATCACCCGCCAGACCTCGCTGACCATCATGGAATACCGCACCACCAACTTCAAGCCGTCCGTATCCGTCTGCGACGAGAACGGGGATGTGAAGATGCGCGGCAGTTCTCCCATGGCGGCGGTCTACACCCTGCCCGTGGGCTCGATCATCATGGTCAAGGACGGCATGGACATCCAGGCCGGAGACATCATCGCCCGCAAACCCCGCGAAACATCCAAGACCAAGGATATCGTGGGTGGTCTGCCGCGCGTGGCCGAGCTCTTTGAAGTGCGCAAACCCAAGGATATGGCCGTGGTGTCCGAAATATCCGGCACCGTCACCTATGCGGGCGAATCCAAGGGCAAGCGCAAGCTGATCGTCACTCCGGACGTGGGCGAGGCCAAGGAATACCTGGTGCCCAAGGGCAAACACGTCACCGCTTCAGACGGCGACTTCGTGGAAGCGGGGGACACCCTGACCGAAGGCTACCCCGAACTGCACGACATCCTGCGCACCCGCGGCGAAAAATACCTGGCCCGCTATCTGGTGGACGAAATCCAGGAAGTGTACCGCTTCCAGGGCGTGGGCATCGACGACAAGCACATCGAAGTCATCGTGCGTCAGATGCTCAAAAAGGTCACTATCCTGGAGCCGGGCGGCACCAGCTTCCTGGTGGGCGAACAGGTGGACAAGGCCGAATTCAAAATCGAGAACCAGAAAGCCATTGCCGAAGGCCGTACCCCGGCCACGGCCGAACCGCTGGTGCTGGGCATCACCCAGGCCTCGCTGACGACCTCGTCCTTCATTTCGGCGGCGTCCTTCCAGGAAACCACCAAGGTGCTCACCGAAGCCTCGCTCAAAGGCAAGATGGACTACCTGCGCGGCCTGAAGGAAAACGTGATCGTGGGCCGTCTCATCCCGGCGGGCACAGGCTACAGGGAATACGTCAACGGCGATATCGAAGTGCCGGACCAGAAGGAGCGCCCCGACAAGTTCTTGGAAGAACTGGAGGAAAACCCCGTGCTGGTGGATCTGAACCAGTAGGAGGTTTCCCGGACCGGAGATATTGAAAAGACCCCGGACCAGGGTCAGCCCCCTGTCAGGCGGACAGATAAAAAAGCCCCGTCGGGCGTAGATTACGCGGCCGGCTTTTCCCGATACTCTACCGAGGAAAGCCGGCCAAGCCTTTTTCGGAGTCGTTTCGTATCGCAGAAACGGATGTGTTCTTCCACCAGAGCAACGGCTTCGTCTTTTTTCACAACCGGAGAAACGTCGGCATCGCGTGCATCTAGTACACAGAAACATCTAAAGTTTCTGTGTACTAGTGGGCTGTCATTCTATA
>CASQEL010000397.1 GCA_949427775.1 uncultured Desulfovibrionaceae bacterium | reverse complement strand
TGAAGACAAGAGGTTTGCGGAGCATGTCCATCATGGCCGGATCTCCTTAAGTTTGCTGCAAAACTTGGCGTTGCGCGGAATACGCTTATCAAATTCGGGCAGGTGGGCCATGTTCCGGTGGCATCCGGCGCAGCCGTTGCGCGACTGGCCGTTTTTGCCGAGATAGGCCTCGTGGGCGAGTCTGCCCTCTTCGGAGACAGGACCGTTGTTTTTGGCGTTGCGGTTCAGATCCTGATGGCAGGCGCGGCAGTTGGCGTCGTCCGTAAAGCGGCGGGCGATGGGCTGCATGGCGGCGCGATCCAGATCGTAGCCGCCGTCCGTGAGATGGACCCAGACGTCCCGTACTCCGAGGTAGGCTTTGCCCGCCACCATGCGCACGATGTTCCCGCCGGGGATATGGCACTGCGAACATCCGATGGGGTTGCCGTCGGCGTCCCCGGCGTGTGGGGAGGCCTCCAGTTCCTTTTGATAGACCTGCATTTCATGGCAGGACATGCAGAAGGTCGTGGTCGAGGTCTGCACCACGGCCACGCTCGCTGCCAGGATCACGACCACGACCGTGAGGCCGATGATCCAGTACCGTTTCTGGCGTAAGGGCATGCTGCATTCTCTCCGGTTAAAGCGTTTTCAGAAGGAAGTGCCGAAATGCTCCCCGCGAAGGCAAGACGAAACCGCGTTCCCGCCGCAGCCTGAACGTGGCGTGCGCATCGGCAGACAGGCCAAATTGCTGTTGTCAGAGACGGACAAGTATTCAGATGCCCACAAACAGCAAAAAGCGGGCCACGGTTTTCCAAAAAATAGTGATGGAATTTCAAGGCGGGATGGGGCGTGCGGAAATAGAGAAGACACATGCGTCCGATTTTTCGGGCGAATTGTCAGATTTTTATGACATACCGGGGAAAAGGTCGTCACGAAGGCGGTCGTCTCTTGTCACCGCAGGGACTTCCTGCTACCCAGAAGGCCATGAAAACGCGTATTTTCCTTCCTCCGTTGCCCCGCAAAAGCGGCGGGCTGGCCGTCCTGCACGCGCTCGGCGGACATTTGGCCGCCGCGGGGTACGACGTGGCGTTTGCGGCGCGGGAAACCACGCCGGGATCGGTGGGGGCCGTGCCGGTTCTGCCCTGGGATGGGCTGCGGTTGGACCGGGATTGCTGCTGGCTGGTTCCCGAGGGCTGGAGCAGTGCGCTGGCTCCGGGCCTGGCGGCGGGCGCGCGTTGCGTGGTGTACGTGCAGAACTGGGCGTATCTGTTGTCATCATTGCCGGACGGCGTGACCTGGGGGCAGTTGCCCGTGTATTTTATTTCCGTCTCCGAGCCTGTGGCCTGGTTTGTGCGCGAAGTCACGGGGCGTTCTTCCCTGCTGTTGCGCCCCGGCATCGACGGCGACGTGTTTTTCCCGGCCGCGACGGGCGACGCGGCGGAAGCGCCGCCTGTCTCCGGAACCGTGCGCGTGGCCTGGATGCCGCGCAAAAATACGGCGCTGGCCCGCCAGATCCGGGAAACGGTGGAAGCCCGACTGCCTCGCGTGCAGCCGGGGTTGACGCTGGAGTGGGTGGAAATTCACCACCGTACTCAGGCCGAGGTGGCTGAGCTGTTGCGGTCCGCGCATGTGTTTTTGGCGACCGGATTTCCCGAAGGCTGCCCGTTGCCGCCGCTGGAAGCCATGGCTTCCGGTTGTGTGGTGGCGGGTTTCTCCGGATTGGGAGGCTGGGATTACATGCGCCAGATCGCGCCTGATGCGCCCTGGGCCTGTCGCCCGTGGTGGCCGCTGCGGGATGTGCCGTGGGGCGGCAACGGATTTTATGCGGCCGACGCCGACGTGCCCGCCGCCGCGTCGGCTGTGGAAGCGGCCTGCGCGCTGCTGCGCGGGGGCGGGCCGGAACTGGCGGCCGTCCGCCGCGCCGCGCGCCGGACGGCGCTGGCCTATTCGCCGCAAGCACAGCGGGAACAGGCAGTTCGGGTTTGGGGGGAACTGGCGGCAATGACGCCGGCGCGCGCTCCCGGAGCGTTTCCGGCATGAAATGTTGAAAAGGATGGAACATCGTGTCCAAGAAAAAATCTCCCCCGAAAACATCGCCGCTGACCCTGAACATGCCCCTGTGCGGTGTGGATTCGCATGCGCATCTGGATTCGTCGCAGTTCGCGGAGGATCGGGAAGCCGTGTTGGCCCTGGCGCGTCAGGCGGGCGTGGCGCATATCGGCAACGTGTTTCTGGGACCGGAAGAATACCGGG
>CASQEL010000396.1 GCA_949427775.1 uncultured Desulfovibrionaceae bacterium | reverse complement strand
CTGTAGCAAAAGGTAACAATTCAAAATTGAACACTTAACCGGCTTTAGAGGGTATCCGGCATGATTTTTTGCTGATTTGTATTCATTATGAAACAAATCGACTTTCGCGATGTCCCTGATGAAAAGTATATGCCGGACATCCTCTAAATAAGCATGTCCGCATCCACATCCAGCGATTGCGCCATCTTGCGCAGAACGTCCACGGACATACTCTGTTTGCCACTTTCAATCTGATAAATATGTGCTGGGGTCACGTCACAGGCTGCGGCAAGTTGAGCGGGAGTCATGTTGCGGTATTCACGGAACACTTTGACGGGATGCGCGCCACCAACAATCGCTTGAATAATTTTGTGGGGATATGTTTTTTCGTCTCCAGAAGCAACATCAGCCGCCAGGCGTTCAAGGGTGGCCGCGTCTTCCGCATTCTTTAGCGGTTCAATCAAACGGTTAAATTCATCAATAGGGAGTACGGCGAACGCCGGGATTCCATTATACTTAATGATTTGCACGTTCATCTGTAAATTTCCTTTCCCAAGAAGAGATTGATCGAGGTATCTCCGGATTCGACTCCAAGTGAATTACCCCGTGCAGGAGATGTTCCTCCACGGCGTCCAAACTTGAAAATACGAGGAAGGGGCATTTCCGCCGCATCATGTTCAGGCCGTGCGGCCTTGAGGCTGCGTTGTGACGCTTTTGGGCGTCGCAGTCATCAAAAAGGCAAAGATTGCGCCGAGCACAGCCACCGCCGAGAGGCACTGGATAGCCTGGGGCAGTCCGTAGGTATCCGCAACCCATCCTAGGAGGGGAGCGGCGACGCCGCCCATGCTGGTTGCCAGCCCCAACGTGACGCCGGAGGCGAATCCGATGTTTCTCGCCAGATATTTCTGACCCAGCACCACCATGGAACTGAAGGGCGCGTAGAGCGAAAAACCCAGCGGCAGGAGCAGGGCGAACGCGACGTGCCTGTTGCTCTGCAGGGCGAACAGAATGGTCACGGGAATCATGAGCAGATAGGAGAGGCGAATAATTTTGAGATACCCGAAACGGTCGGACAGAAGACCGCCGATGAAGTTGCTGATCACGCCGAACGTGCAGAAGCAGGTCAGCGCTATGGCCCCGGCGGATTTGGATTGTCCGAAGACATGTATCCAGTAGAGAGGGATAAAGGTGTTGAACCCCACGAAGAGCACGGAACGGGCGATGATGGTCACCGTCAGCCTGGAAAATTCTTTCCAGTTGTTCTCTCCTGTGCATGGCGTGTCGGAGTCGGTCTTCTCGGAGGATTTCGCGGGCCTTGCGGTTGAGGATGCCGCCGGGCCGTTCAGGTGCGAGATCTGGTAAAGGAGGATCAGCACCATGATCAGCGCGATGCCGCCGAAAACGACGGTGCCGCGCATGCCGAACGCGCTGATGGCCGTTACCGCGAGGAGCGGTCCCACGACGAATCCGCTGTTGCCGCCCATGGAAAAAATGCTCAGGCCCGTGCCCTTGGCGGCTCCGGAAACCTTGTTGGCGTAGCGCGCGCCCTCCGGATGGAACAGCGCCGCGCCGATGCCGCTGACAACCACTGCCGCGAAAATGGCCCAGTAGTGTTGCAGAAAGCCGATGGTCGCCAGTCCCCCTCCGGCCAGAAGCACACCCAGAGGAATGAACCAGGGTTTGGATATCCTGTCGGAAAGATAGCCGAACACGGGCTGGATGATCGACGAGAGGCAGGAAAACGCGAACATCAACCCTGCCGCGGCCTGATAGGTGAAGCCGTAGCTGGTGATCAGAAAAGGCAGAATGGCCGGTAACGCGCCGCCGTTCACATCACAGGACAAATGTCCCAACGACACGAGAAATATTTTTTTCTTATCCATTGCGCGACATCCATGACGCCTGTTTTGCCGTCTTTCCGCGTTGATTTTTGATCGAATCCAATGGATTGGATTCGGACCGCGGCAAGAATGCGGCCCCGCGCCGTCTTTGCGGCCTGCCGTTTTACAAACGGTTTTTGCGGTCAGGCGGAGTCCGAGTCTGCCTTGGACATTTTCCGCAACAGTAACCTTTTTTCGGCCGGGCGGCACGGCGCAACAGCGACGGCAGTGCTCCATGAAAAGGGACGTTGGCGCGTCCGCAGGAAATTGTGGGCAAGGTGGAGCGAAAAAGCAAGGAGATTTCCGGCTGTCGGCCAAAAGGATGGGAATAGAGCAGTTCACGGTTGAAATGCTCCAAAAGATGTGGGGCTCCGCCCCACAC
>CASQEL010000395.1 GCA_949427775.1 uncultured Desulfovibrionaceae bacterium | reverse complement strand
CTTTTCCCGCGAAATGACGGCAGCGAGATTGAATGAAACCGGAGAGTTTCATTCGGAATGCTCTAGTGTAGCGTCATTCTATAAGTGCCGCATAAAACATGTTCAACTTACCGTGGTTTCAGAGTAATGCGAAGATTTTTTACGGCACTTGAGCGTTGACGATTCACTAGTACAGCATAACACAAAATACTTCGTATTTTACGTCAAAATCATTCGCCGCAAAACGCGGTTTTCGGCTCATTCACGGCGACTACGCCGCCGCGCCATACTCTCGCATGGCGGCTAGTACACAGAAACTTTAGATATTTCTGTGTACTAGCGTTGCGGAACATCCCGGACAGACGGCGCACCGGGACGGTTCAGGAAAGTTTGAAGCGAACGCGGAGGATTCCGTCGTTCCATTCATGGGAAATGAAGCGGAAGACGCCCACTTCTTCCGTATTCCGCACATGCAGTCCGATGCAGGGGCAGGCGTCGTAAGCGCCGATGCGCACGATACGCAGCGTGTCTCCGGCGGATTCGGGCAACCGCGCGAGGTTGAACAGCGCTTCCGCCTCTTTTCTGGACATGTATTCCTCGCTGACCGGCGTGCCTGTGGACAGCACGGCGTTGACGGCTTCCTCGATTTCCCGGCGTTCCGTTTCTTCCAGCGGGCGGGGAAAATGGTAGTCGCACTTGGACTTGCCGGGATTGATATGGGAAGAGAAGCAGCGTTCGCAACCGAATCGGCGGACCATGACGCTGTTGAGCACATGTTCGGCCGTATGCATACGGGGATCGTCGTAGTGTTTGCCCATCGCAGGATACTCTTCGGCAGGGGGCCGTCTTGTAACATGTTCGCTCATGGCGGGCACATCCCCGCCCGTATTTCCCGGTAACGATGTACGGATAAAATTTTGTCGGACAGTCGGCGCATTTTTCGTGCGGCCTGCTCCAGATGTGTTGACGCCATGTCGTTTCGCCCGCCCGCCGCGTCAGATTGCGCGTATTTTTCCGGTCGAACGCCATAAAAGGGCGCTCCCTCAAAATACGCCCATTTTTCTTACGGGCAAACGAAAATTTTATAGCGCCAACACGCTCTAATCAAGATTCTTTTCCATGAGGCCGTTTTTCTCGACGGGGGCGGGCGCTCCGGGGGGCAGGGTGACGGGCTTGAGGCCGGGCACGGTTTCGATGACCATGGTTTTTGCGCCGCCTGAAGTCGGGACATCGGGTATTTTCGTCTCCCGCATATAGAGCGTGCAGGCCAGGCCAAAACACTCATATACCGCCACAGCTGTGCCCTGGAGCGGTCCGGAGGCGGCGGGAGCGGGAATCGCCACATAATAGTCGCGAGTGCGGCCGCCGTTGACGGGTTCCACCAGACAGGAAACAATCCAGTCGTCGCGACCGTCGTCGTCCCAGTCGGCTACGGCGATCATATTGATCGAGATTTTTTTGCTCAACGTATGGATGACAAAGCCGTTCTCGCGGCGCTGTACGCGATCTCCCGGTTTGACGCTTGCGGCGAACGACGCCGGGGGCGCAGCCTGCACCTTGTCTTCGAACAGAAAGGACGGGGAAAGACGGGTGAACAGGGCCGCGCCGTAATCCGGCGCGCCGAAAGCGGGCGTGAGCGGCGCGACATAGTTTCCGGCGTCGTCCAGGAGATGGCGGGCGATCAGCTCTTTGCTCATGCGATCCGCCATATTCTTGAATTGCGCGGGTTGGACGACATCCACGGGTTTGCCCGCGCAGCCGATCAGCAGCAGCGCGATCAGGCAGGCTCCCAGACTGTGTTTGCACATGGCGATCATGGTATGTTGCGCTCCAGGACAAAGAGTCCGAGCTGTGCGGCGCCGATCGGCACGGGGCCGCTTCCGTCCGCGGCAGAAATTGCAGGGCGACCGGGAACAATTCCGGGCGCGTGCGCCGAGCGTGGACTTTTGACTTGCACGGTTCTATTCGTCATAATCCTTCTTGTAAAGTGGAAGAGCGGGGAGCGTCCGCCCCTGGAAATGGACGTGCGGACGTTATTGGCATATCTTGTGCAATAAGTGTTGCGTAATGTTTTGTAATTTCCGCCGGACGGAATGCCGGCGGCATTGCCGACAGGCGAGGTGACGCGATGGCGGAACAGGGAATGCCTTTGGAAATGCCCAAGCCGAAATCGAAGCGGCAGTCCTCCCTTGTATGGGCGGCGTCGCTGCTTTTGTTGGCGGCGGTCGTGGGATGCGGGATCTGGCTCTGGTTGTATCTGGGGAT
>CASQEL010000394.1 GCA_949427775.1 uncultured Desulfovibrionaceae bacterium | reverse complement strand
CTGTCGGAGAACAACAGCGTTGGCACGAACCACACTTTTAAGACCGGGGAACTTTCTCAGTGCCTCAACAGGATAAACAGAGGCATCTATATGGATAATATGGAACTTGCCGGGTTAAAAGGGGGAATCAACCTGGTTTTGTTGATTTTTTGATGATTTTGCCCTGAGAGATCGCGCGGGGCGGCGAAGAGGCTTGCCGTCCGGCGCCGCGCGCCGTAGGATGAGGCATGCGCCGGGAGCGGCGTGTGCGATGCGGCCGGACGGAGGTAGGTGATGCGGTTCGGAAACGCTGTTTCGGGTCTTTTTTTGTTGTTCTGCACTGTTGCGCTGTCGTGGAACGCGGCGGCGGCGCGGCGGAGTCCGGACGGGCCGGAGGCGGTTGCGACGGCGGTCGATCCGTGGGCGGCCACGCCCGCCGATCGACGGCGTGCCCTGCCCAACAACAGCGCGCCGCCTGATCTGTGCATGCCGCGAACCCTGCTGCCGCCGTTGCCGCCGGAGGAACAGGGGACGATCCGTCGCGTGGACGTGCCCGGCGGTGACAAGGTGGCGGCTCTGACCTTTGATCTGTGCGAGCTGGCCACCGCGACCACGGGGTATGACGCGGCGATCATCAATTTTCTGCGTCGCGAGCGTATCCCGGCCACGCTGTTCGCGGGCGGCAAGTGGATGCGGACCCATGCGTCGCGGATGCGACAGTTACTGGCCGAGCCGTTGTTCGAGATCGGCAACCATGCCTGGACGCACGGCAACTTCGGCATCATGGGGCCGGATCGGATGCGGGAACAGATTTTCCGGACACAGGCCCAGTATGAACTGTTGCGCGCGGACGTCCGGCGCGAGGCGGCGGCGCGGGGGCGCCCCGAGCCGGATATTCCGCCGGCGCCGACGCTGTTCCGGCTGCCCTACGGGCGCTGCTCGGATCAGGCTCTGAAGCTGCTGGCGGAGGCCGGTTTGCGGGTCATCCAATGGGATGTGGCGGCGGAGGCCGCGGCGGACAACAGCCGTCCGGGACTGGCCGAAGAGGTTGCGCGGCGGGTTCGGCCGGGGTCCATCCTGCTTTTCCATGCCAATCTGGTCCCCAAAGGCTCGGCGACGCTGCTGGAGGGCACGGTGCGGAACCTGCAACGGCGCGGATACCGCTTTGTGACGGTGGGCGCATTGCTGAACATGGGCGCGCCGCAACGCACGCGCGACGGCTACTTCAACAAGCCCGGCGACAACAGACCTCTGGACGCCCGGTTCGGCATCGACGGCACCGGCCTGCGCCGTTGAGGCGATTTTCGACCGAGACGCGAGAAAGATAATCTGTTGACGGGCGGGCGTCTCTTTGGATACTACAACCACATGTGTGCTCGTAGCTCAGTCGGATAGAGCGACAGCCTCCTAAGCTGTAGGCCGCAGGTTCGATTCCTGCCGGGCACACCAGAATTTTCAAGCCCTTGCGGATACTCCCGCAGGGGCTTTCCTTTTGGGCACATGGACGTGGGCACATACTGCCATTGCCCTGATGTCCACGCCCGCCGCCGGAGGGACGAGGAGGCCCCGCACGGACTGATGGTCCCAGTAGGCGCAGGCGCCGCAGGTCTTCTCTTCGGCGGGGATAGATTCCGTGAGCAGTTCAATATCGTGACGTGTCATTCTGTAGTTCATAGTGAACCTCCAAAAATTGCGGGCCGGTGCGGAGATATGCCCCCATCCGCCCGGCCCGTGTTCTGCGGATGTCTCGGGAGTGGGCATCCGGTGCTATAGTGAACTGTCGTGCGGCGGGCCCCGGGTTCGCGCCGGACGCTGAGGGCATCCGCTCCGCGCGGTTTGCCCGCGCGCTCCTGCGCCCGCCGTCCCGGCCCCTGTTCCCGCCTCCGGCGGTCGGAATGGGGGGGCGGGCAACAAAAAAGGCCCTCCGGGAACCGAAGGGCCGTGCGCGCTGTGCGGAAGGGGAGCGTTTAGAGAAGCTTGACCAGAGCGGCCACGACCGCGATGGAAGCGGCCATCATGCCGCCGAGTTTGATAAGCATGCGCATTTCCAATTCACGCAGGTCACGGGTGGTGTCGATGCGTAATTGGGACATATCCGCCTGGAGCTGAGCCTTGGTGGATTCAATGTCCCGCTTCAGTTCGGCCTTGACGGATTCGATTTTTGCGTCGAGCTCCTTGATGTCCCGCTTCAGTTCGGCCCTGACGGATTCGGTTTTTGCGTCGAGCTCCTTGATGTCCCGCTTCAGTTCGGCAACATCCAGCTTGGT
>CASQEL010000393.1 GCA_949427775.1 uncultured Desulfovibrionaceae bacterium | reverse complement strand
AGCCCTGCAACACCGCCATGCGGTCAGATTCCGGAGTTGACATCCCGTCGGCATCGCCCGACTCCGCATAGGGACCGGATTTTCAGAAGAGTATCCTTGCAAACCGGAAAAATCTCTCCGGGAACCTCGTGCGGGAATGAGTGTTCGTCTTGGCCGGACGCTGAGGATTCCTTCTGGTGAATTGCGTAGTGAGATGGAAAGCATCATACCTATGGTGGAAAGTGCCCCCGCATCAAACAAAGAAGAGTGCTTCTCTGTCGGAAATCCGGGAGAGGCTTTCTTTCCGGTTGTGTAAACACGTACCCAACATCCGGAAAACGTTTCCGGGAGACGGGCATTCTCTTTCCCGTCTCCCGGCATTTATACTAAAAATGAAATTTAATTTCATTTAATATATAAAAATACTACCCCGCACAAGATTCCGGCATCGCAGCCCGTTGCGCCGCGCGGGCGTGGTGCTCCCGCAGACGTTTGGCGCACGCGCATTCCCGGCACGCGCCCTTGCAACGGCAGGATTTCTTTTTCATGACCAATACCCGACTGCCGTCCGGCCCCATCTGAAATCCCTGCTCACCCTTGAAAAACAACCGCTCCACGGGCAGCGATTCACGAGCAATAGCTTGACGAAAGCCCCGGCAACCGTGAACGTACAGATCCGCCAACCCCCGAGTATCTATAAAAATACGCCCCGCACCATTGTACATGCGCCGCAACAGATCGATCAAGGCTTCCGCCGCATCGCCGTCAAAGATTCCGGACACCCGTACATGCAGATCCTTATTGCTTTCTCTGCTTTCCATCTGAAAATTCATACTGAAAACCTCCGTTCAGGACATGCGCCCCGCTCATGCATTGCGGCTCCGCGCGATTACGCTTCAGGCGTCCGCGCCGTGTTTCGGCCTATGGCCCTGGAAACCGCGCTCAAACTGAAATTGGACATCATGTACACAGGCTTGTTGTGTTTTTTGCCGAGACTTTTCACTACCGCGCACGCGCCGTGACTGTTGCAGTTGACGGGACAGAGCACAATATCCGCCCGTTGCAGGGATTTTTCCAACTGCTTGACGCCGCCGCTCAGGTAGCCGTCGTGGTACTCCAGCGACCCGCCGCTTCCCTCCACCAATTGCCGGTACAGGGATTCCATGCGGGTCATGCCGCCCACGATCAGCACCCGCTTTTTGCATCCCGCAAAAGAGGGGCACGTGCTGTCGCAAGTGTTGCAGGCATCGGCATCGGCCAGGGAACGGAGCGCCAGTCGTATTTCTTCTTTCAGGCGCGCGTTGATCTGCCGCTGGTCTTCCAACTCCTCTTTCAGCCCCGCAAGCCGGTGCTCCGCCGCAGCCCGCTGTTCCCGGGAACGCAACAGATGTTCGGCCTGCCCGGAAAGCACTGTCCGCAGACGACGATTTTCCGCCTCCAGAACCACCAGCCGTTCCCCGGCGCGCAAAGCCGCGATTTCGTCTCTCAGACGCATTTTTTCGGACTCCGCCGCCGTCAGGGCCCGGCGCGCGCCGTCCCGCTCTTCCCGCAGCGCGCGCTGTTCCTTGCGCAGGCACGCCAGCGACTGCTTCAGGGTCTTGCCCCTGTCCTCGGCCTTTTCCCGTTCACGGCGGGAAAGCTCCAACTGCCGCCGCAAGCTCAGGCAATCGTCGAACGCGCCGTGCATGGACATATGGATTGCGCCGAAGATGGCACGTCTGCACTCTTCGGGCAGATCCCCCCGGCTTGCCGCCGCCCACAGCGCGGCCGCGAAATTTCCGGCGGCAAACGCCTCTTTCCAGTGCCGCATAAAAAGTCCGGGCTCCAATCGACGCAACAGCGACGCCTCGCGATCGTACTTTTTCCGGAGCAGGGCGTCCGCCTTCCGTGCCAGAGTGTTGTCGCTGTTGGTGCAGCTCACCAGAATTTCATGAATTTCAAACGGGCCGTATTTTTTGGACAACAGCCCCGCCTTCTTCACCGTCCGGCGCTGTTCCTCCAAAGTAAGACACATGCCCACCACCGGGCACTTGAGCACCGCGTCCACATCCCAGAATCCCAGAGACGTGTCTCCCCCCTCCGGCGCATGCCGGAAGGCGACGGAGCCCTCGGCTCCATAAGGCGTCTGTTCCGCCGTGTGCATACACATATTGTCTCCTTCAGGATTTTCCCGTCGTTGTCTGTTGTTCATTTTCAGGGGACAAGGGAAACGCCTCCATGTACTGCGCCGCGGCCTGCAACCAGCGGTGAATATCCCGCCGCAGTCCGCG
>CASQEL010000392.1 GCA_949427775.1 uncultured Desulfovibrionaceae bacterium | reverse complement strand
CTGATCGATCAGGCGTCTCTGACCGGAGAGACAGGGGCCGTGTCGCGCGCGGCCGGAGCGGCGGTTTTTGCGGGAACCGTGGTGGAAGAGGGCGCGTTGCGCATCCGGCCCACGGCTGTGGGCGATGCCGCCCGTCTGCCCCACATCGTCAGGTTCATTAAAAAAGCCGAGGCGCTCAAAGGCGATATGGAAAGCAGGGTGCTGCATCTGGCGGACGCCGCCGCGCCGTTCAGCTTCCTGCTGGCGGGACTGGTATTGCTGGTGACCCGCGATCCGGCCCGGGCGGCCTCGGTGCTTCTGGTGGACTATTCCTGCGCTCTGCGTCTGGCGACGCCGTTGGCTGTTCTGGCCGCCATGCGGGAGGCGGCGTCCCGCGGCGTGCTCGTCAAGGGCGGGCGTTTTCTGGAAGGCCTGGCCAGGGCCGATGTGGTGGTTTTCGACAAAACCGGCACCTTGACGCAGGCGGCTCCTGAGGTGGCGGAAGTCATTTCCACGCCGTGCGGGGGCGGCAGCGAGGAAGTGTTGCGTCTGGCGGCCTGTCTTGAGGAGCATTTTCCGCATCCGTTGGCCCGCGCCGTGGTGCGGCGGGCTGAGGAAGCGGGATTGCGCCATCCCGAGGAGCATGGCGAGGTCGAATATGTGGCCGCCCACGGCATAGCCTCGCATCTGCACGGCAAACGGGTGCTGCTGGGCAGCCGCCATTATGTGCGGGAGGATGAAGGCGTTGCCGTGGAAGGGCTGGAGGAACAGTCGCGGGCGCTGTCGGAGCGCGGCTTGTCGCTGCTCTACCTGGCGGTGGACGGCAAACTGGCCGGAATCATCGGTCTGGAAGATCCCCTGCGGCCCGGGGTGATTTCCGCCATCCGGGGGTTGCGGGACGATGGTCTGGAGAGAATCATCATGCTCACGGGCGACGACGAGCGTACCGCCGCGTCCGTAGCCGCGCGGTTGGGCATTGACGAGTACCGGGCCGGCGCGCTGCCCGTGGACAAGGCGGCCGTCATCCGGCAGCTTCAGGCCGAAGGGCGTACCGTGATCATGGTGGGCGGCGGTTGCCATGACGCTCCGGCGCTGTCCGCCGCCGATGTGGGGGCGACATTGAGCGAGGACGCGGCGCTTGTTCGCGATGTCGCGGGTGTGGTGCTCGCGGACGGCCATCCGGACAGCCTGCTCTTCGCCCGGCAATTGGCCCGGCGCGCCCTGCGGCGCATCAACGACAATTTTCGTTTGACCATGGTGTTGAACTCCCTGTTCCTGGCGGCCGGACTGGGAGGCGTGCTGCAACCTTCCGCAGCGGCCGTCCTGCACAACATGACGACGGCGGGAGCCGCGCTGAACGCCATGCGGTCGGTGCTGCCGCCCGCCAGGGGGGATGTCTGATGACGGATGTACATATTGCCAGTTTTATTGACGGTCGAGTGCGCGTGCGCCACAGGGCGCTGCGGGATGCCGCAACGGCGGAACAGGCACGCGCCTTGTTGACGGCCGCGTCGGGTGTGCGCACGGCGACGGTGAACTGTCATGCGGGATCGCTGCTTCTGGAGTACGATTTTAAGGCGCTGGATCGCGACGGGGTGCTTTCCCTGCTGCGGCGTGTCGGAGAGCTGGCGGGATTGAAAACGGCCGGAAACGGGGAATGTATGCCCGCGCGGCGTCGCTGTCTGCCCAAAGGTCTCAACCGCGCTCAGGCGCTCCGTTTGGTGAACCGCGGCATGCTGGCCACGCTGGCGGCGTCTCTGGCCTTTGTTCTGACAGGCCGGGGCCGGGGCCATGTCGCGGCGGGCAGCGCGTTCCTGGCGCTCAACGCGCTGCACCTCTATACCTATCGAAGAAAGCTGTAACGCACTGTTTCACCTGTCGTCCCTTTGCCTTTCGATAGCTCGGACGGCTGTTTTCGCTCCGGTCGCCTTCAACCGGCACAGGCGGTGGAGCCGCGACGGCTCAGGGAAGGGCGGCCGCGGGCCGTTCCTGTGGGGCGTATCCGCGAGTTTTTCCGGAATCCCGGGCGGAGAGGGCGAGGCATGCCCCGAACGAGGTCATCTTACTGCGGGAGAACCGTGATGCATGAGCGCGATACGCCGGCGCACGGGGGCGGATTCCTGAAAAAAAGCCGGGTTATGCGTCGTGTCCGGCGGCTGGGGCGGAATCTGCTGCTGTTCGGCGTGGGGTTGCCGGCTTTGGCGGCCCTGGTCCGGGCCCTGGCCGGACTGCCGGAAGCGGCGACATTGCTGGCGCCGGCGCTGGTGGCGGCGAT
>CASQEL010000391.1 GCA_949427775.1 uncultured Desulfovibrionaceae bacterium | reverse complement strand
ATTCCCCTGCCGAGGGGGTTGGGGGCGAGCAGCCCCCAAGAGCGCATTTCAACCTAAAAATGCTTTAAAAAGTTTTGCAACGGCAGAGCCCAGTATCAGGAGTCCATGCATGATTCGTCAGGCGACGCCGGAAGATCTTCCGGCCATTCTGGATATTTACAACGAGGCCATACGCACCGGCACGGCGGTATACCGCTGTGCCGAGCAGACGCTGGAGGAAAAGCGGGTCTGGTACGAGCAGGCGCGGGCCTCCGGCTTTCCGGTCATTGTTTTCGCGGAAGGCGGCAGTGTGGCGGGGTTCGGCACGTTCGGGCGCTTTCGCGCGTATGAGGGCTACAGATACACGGTCGAACATTCCGTATATGTGCGTCCGGCGCATCAGGGGCGGGGGATCGGCGCGGCCCTGCTCGGCGCGCTGATCGATACGGCCGGAGAGCGGGGATATGCCGTGATGATCGCCGCCATCGACGCCGCCAACGCGCCGAGCCGCCGCCTGCACGAAACATTCGGGTTTCTCCATGCCGGAACGCTGCACGGCGTCGGCTGGAAATTCGGCCGTTGGCTGGATGTGGCCCTGTACGAGAAAAGGCTTCGGGAAGACGTTCCCGAAGCCCGCTGAGAACCCGCGCATACTCTCCGTCCGTGTATTTCCCGGCGGCGTCAGGCGTCCGTTTTTTTCCGCGCGCATGCACAGGCCACAGGCCGTTTCCCTGACCGGAACACCACAAGAACCCGTTCCGCATGGGCGGCCCCCGGAGACATGCCCATGAGCCCGCGGGGCGGGCAGCCGTCATGCGCGGCACGCGCTCTCCACGCAAAAACGGATAGTTTCCCTGCCGGAAAACAACACTGACGGCAGACACAACTTCCGGGAGATACTTATCCTTTCAGTTCGGTTAACCGCGCCTCCACGGTTTCCCAACGTTCCAGCAGCGCGAGCTGTTCCGTCTCCACATCGGGCAGGCGCGCGGCGGCGGCATTGAATCCCTCGGGATCGCGACCGAAAAATTCCGGATCGGCCAATTTCTGTTCCAGAGCCGTTTGCTCCGCCTCCAAAGCCGCCAGTTTGGCGGGCAGCGTCTCCAGCTCTTTCCGCAACAATTCCTGTTCCCGTTGTTCCTTGAAGGTCAGACGCCGGGGACCGGATGCGGCGGGCGCGGATTTTGGGGTGGGCCTGGGGCGATCCGGGGCATCGGCGGCCGGGGAAGGCGCGGGACGCCGGCGCACCCAGTCCGTATAGCCGCCCACGTATTCATGCACCAGTCTATCGCCTTCCAGGGCCAGCGTGGTGGTGACCAGATTGTCCAGAAAATCCCGGTCGTGGCTGACCATGAGCACGGTGCCGCTGTAGTCGTTGAGCAGTTCTTCCAATAATTCCAGCGTTTCCACGTCCAGATCGTTGGTGGGTTCGTCCAGCGCCAGCAGGTTGGAGGGGCGCGTGAACAACCGGGCCAGAAGCAGCCGGTTGCGTTCCCCGCCGGACAGTGTATGCACGGGCGCCCGCAGCCTGTCCGGAGCAAAGAGAAAATCCGTCAGGTAGCCGGCCACGTGGCGCGTCCTGCCGCCGATGGTCACGGTGTCGTTGCCGTCGGCCACGCTGTCCATGACCGTGGCCTGAGGGTCCAGCGTGGCGCGGAGTTGATCGAAGTAGGCGACTTCCAGGCGCGTGCCGTGGCGCAGCTCTCCCCGCGTGGGGGCGAGTTCGCCCAGCAGCAGGCGCAGCAGGGTGGTTTTGCCCGTGCCGTTGTCTCCCACCAGCCCCACGCGATCGCCGCGTTGGATGATGGCGGAAAAGTCATGGAACACCTGGTAGCCGTCCGGGTAGGTGAAGCTGACGTTGCGGGCTTCGATCACCAGTTTGCCGGAACGTTCGGCCTCCTGGGCGAGCATCCGCACATTGCCCTGACGTTCCCGACGGGCGGCCCGCTCCTCGCGCATGCTCCGGAGCGCGCGCACTCGGCCCATGTTGCGGGTGCGCCGGGCCTTGATGCCCTGGCGTATCCAGGCTTCCTCCTGAGCCAGTTTCCTGTCGAAGGCGGCGGCCTGCTTCTCCTCGTTGTCCAGCCGTTGTTCCCGACGTTCCAGGTAGGCGTCGTACCCGCAGGCGTAGCTGTACAGCGCGCCCCGGTCCAGTTCCACGATACGGGTGGCCAGACGCCGGGCAAAGGCGCGGTCATGACTGATGAACACCAGGGTGCGCACCCTGCGGCACAGAAACTCCTCCAGCCAGGCTATGGTCCGGATGTCGAGATGGTTGG
>CASQEL010000390.1 GCA_949427775.1 uncultured Desulfovibrionaceae bacterium | reverse complement strand
CGTGGAAGTGGATGAAATCTACAACCTCGCCTGTCCGGCATCTCCCATCCATTATCAGCACGATCCGGTGCAAACCATCAAAACCTGCGTGCATGGGGCCATCAACATGCTGGGACTGGCCAAGCGGCTGGGCGCGCGCATCTTCCAGGCGTCCACTTCCGAAGTGTACGGGGACCCGGACCAGCATCCTCAACATGAAAGCTACTGGGGGCACGTCAATCCCATCGGGCTGCGCTCCTGTTACGATGAGGGCAAACGCTGCGCCGAAGCGCTGTTCTTCTCCTATCATCGCCAGAACAATGTGGCCATCAAGGTGGGCCGCCTGTTCAATACCTACGGACCGCGCATGCATCCCAACGACGGCCGCGTGGTTTCCAACTTCATCATGCAGGCATTGCAGGGACTGCCCATCACCATTTACGGCGACGGCAGCCAGACCCGCTCTTTCTGCTATGTGGATGATCTCATCGAGTGCATGCTGCGCTTCATGGCCTCGCCCGAGGACTTCATCGGCCCCATGAACATGGGCAATCCCGGCGAGTTCACCATCCGCGAACTGGCGGAGATGGTGGTGGACATGACAGGCAGCCGTTCCGAAATCATCTGCGAACCTCTGCCCAGCGACGATCCCAAGCAACGCCGTCCCGACATCACTCTGGCCAAAACGAAGCTGGACTGGGAGCCGCGCATCCCGTTACGCGAGGGGTTGCGCAAAACCATCGAGTACTTCGACGGGCAGCTCCGGGCGACGCGCTGAGCAGCGTCTTCCGGCCCGGCCGTCCGCTCCGATACGGGCTTGATGGCGATGCCGCTCCGCATATACCCATTTTTTGAAAGCGAAGAGGGGGGACTCCTTACGCGGAGTTCCCCCTCTTTGTTCCGGCGGTGTTTCCCCTGTCTTGTTTAACGTTCCTCTTCGATCCAGATCACGCCGGCCTGCCGCCCCGAGACTTTTTCCCGCCGATAGGAATAAAACAGTTCCGGCAGAGAGGCGGTGCATAAATCCAGTCCGAAAATATGGGCGGGCAGCAGCCCGGCCCGGAGCAACTGGTGCCGCGTCAGGCTCCAGAGATCCATGGTCCGCTCGCGGGCGTCGAACCAGGGAGAGAACGCCTCCCCCCATTCCGCGGCGAAGTTGACGAATTCCGCCCGCGCCGGTCCCAGGCTGGGGCCGCGCACGGCCAGCACGTCACGGGGATGCAGACCGTAATATTCGCAGAAACGGGCCACCCCCGAACCGGGAAAGTCCATCCTGTTGCCCCGCCAGCCCGCGTGCAGCGCCGCGATATGCCGCCCTTCCACATGCGCCAGCAGGATGGGCTGGCAGTCCGCCGTTTTGATCATCAGCCCCATTCCCGGTCGCGCCGTGGCCATGCCGTCGCCGTCCACGCACGGCGACGCTTCCGGGGCTACGGGCAGCGGATCGAAAATCAACGTATCCCCGTGCACCTGGCGCAACTCCGCCCAACGTCTCGCGCAGATCGCGACGATTGGCGGCCACGGACGCGCCGTCGTCTCCCACGGCAAAAGAAATATTTCCCCCACCCCAGGCATCGCGGGACGCGCCGCCCACGCGGGTCTGAAACGCGCAGCGCACACCGCGCAGACCGGGAAACCGGAATGGAATGCAGGTTACAGCCATGTAAATCCCTCCTCGGTACACAGAGCGTGCACAGGGCGATCCCACGCCTCCGCGGGCACCGCCTCCACCAGTTGCAGCGCAAAGGCCAGCCCCACCACTACGGTACGGGCCAGCGCCGGGTGCGCCAGCGCCCGATCGTAATACCCTCCGCCGTAGCCCAGGCGACGCCCCCGGCGGTCAAAGCCCACGCCCGGCACGACGATGATGTCCGGAGCCAGCCGCCCCCCTCCCCACGAGAGGGCCGGGATTTCCGGCAGCGGTTCCGGCACGCGAAACGTGCCCGGAACCAATTCCCGGGAGCCTGCGCAGGGCACGAAATCCATATATCCCGGTTGATCCTTGCGGCAGCGCGGCAGAAGCAACTCACGTCCCGAACCCCAGACGTCTTCCAGCAGCAACGCCGTATCCATTTCATCCGGCAGCGCCACATAGGCGGCGACCTGGCGCGCCTCTCGCCACAGCGGCTGCGCCAGCAGCGCCCGTTGCGCCGCACCGGCGCGCCGGACCGCCAAAGCCCTGTCCTGTCCGGCCCGTCGCGCCGACAGAGCTCCACGCAGGCGCGTTTTTTCTTCCATCGCCGTATGTTCCACGCACCGCCCCCCTTCCGAAAGCTTTGCT
>CASQEL010000389.1 GCA_949427775.1 uncultured Desulfovibrionaceae bacterium | reverse complement strand
GGGGGTGTGGGGGAGGAAGGAAACTTCTTTCAAGAAGTTTCCTTCCTCCCCCACATCATGTTTCTTTCTTTTTCCGGAGCGGGCATACCTTTCAGCTTTGACTTTGTAAAAAGTCAAAGCGAATCAGACGATCCGCGTATCGAAAGCGCGGCGTATCTTTTCGCGATGATGCCGCCGGGGACAGGTCAACAGAGCATCAGGCGCCGCCTTGGCGAGCCGGCGAGCGCGTGTTCGGGGTTTTGGAGGGACTCTTTCGGGGGACGGCGCGGGTGGGATCGGCCGCGCCGGTAATAAGATCGGACAACGCCATAATGGTGTTCGCGTAGATGTCCGCCCGATTATAGGCCTTGAGCAGGGCGTGCCGTCGCGCACGGGAAATGCCGGGTTTCCAGCCGTGCTTCGCCAGGTAGTTGGACAGACTGGCCACAGCGTCGGGGACGGTGAACAGATCCACGATGCCGTCGCCGTCGCCGTCCGCGCCGTAGGGCACAAGGTTGGACGGCATGAACTGACAGATGCCGATAGCTCCATAGATAGAGCCGGGCATGGTGAAAGGATCGATGTTTTGGGCGCGCGCGTACGCCAATAACGCCCGCAGTTCCCTGTATGCCCAATCGGCGCGCTTGGGCATGAGTTCCGTCATCCAGTCCAGATGGGCTTCATAGCCCGGCAGTTTGGGCAACCAGAGGGAGATGTGCTCCGGCGTGGTGGATGCGGCCATGCTGGCCAGGGTATAGAAGGCGCTCTCTTTGCCGAGCATGGTTCCCAACCGTGTTTCCACAAACAGGAGGGCCGCCGCGATGGATTGAGGCACGCCGTAACGTGCTTCGGCGGAGGCGAACGCCTCGGCATTGGCGGCAAGATATTCCCGGCATCGGCGGGCGTTTTCTTCGGTCGCCACACCTTCATAGAAACGCGGTCGCGGCGTTTTGGGAGCGTTGGGATCAGGGGGCGTGCGCAGAAAGGCGCGACGATAGAGTTCCCGAACTTTGCGCCCCATGGGATCCTGTGTGGGGATTTCGCCCAGACGGGCGAAATATGCATCAATATCCGGACCGCTGATGCCGTCGGCGGCGAGGCGCGCCGTCAGCGTCCGCCAAACCTGCGGCACGGTGACGGGCATTCTGTGTTCCGGTGAAAGAGGCCGAGCCTGGGCGGCGTCCGGCAGCATCGGCGCGGGCGCGCTTTCCCCTGCCGTGGCGCGGTGCGGAAAGAACCCCGCCAGAAGCAACAGGAGCGGAAGAACGGGAAAAAAGAGAATACGCCTGCGCATGTCGGTATGTCGAATGGGAAGTCGGGAAGCGGGACGGTTGTCCCGCTTCCCGACCGGGGGTTACAGTTCCTGCAGAACCCAGGCGACCCGGCCCAGCATACGCTCGGGCAGAATCTGGGGGTCCAGGGCCGTTTCAGGGTACCCTTCCGCGTCGGAACGCAGCAGGTATCGGTTCTGGTTGCTGTCGAGGAACAACCGTTTGATGGTGATCCCCTCATGCGGAGAGTACAGGGCGTAAAGGCGACCGGAGATGGGGCCGGTGGCGTTGGTGTCGACGCCGATGTAGGCGCCGCGCAGAATGCCGGGCTCCATGTTGGGAGCCTCTACGCGCAATGTGGTCATATGTGGTCCGGCAAAGGCCAGAGGCAGCGAGAGCTTGCCTACGGGATGCAATGCCGTGGGGTGTCCTTTGCCGTCAAATTCACAGCTCATGCCGTATACGGTGACCATGACGCCTTTGGCCGCGGCGTCGCCGTAGTGAGCCGGTTCCTCAGCCACGCCCCCGGCGGGGGCTTCCTGCGGCTGATATCCCTGCTCCGTACGCAGGTACATGGGGCCTACGCCCTGCTTGAGCCAGTCCGGATTGAGCCCGAACTTTTCAAACAGTTTCATGTACCAATCCGCGGGGACGGAATTCCGTCGCTTGGCGTCGGAGATGCTGGACTGCCGTATATCAAGCACTTCGGCCAACTCTACCTGAGTACGGGTATTGGTGGCGAATTTGATGCGGTCATATGCTTCCATAAATGAGGACATAGGCCCTCCTTGCTTACGCTTCCCTTAACGCAGGGGTTTGAGGAGCGGGTCATCCTGGGCAATAACCACACGACTGTTTTCGCGCAGCGATTTGCGCAGGGCTTCCAAGCCCCGTTGGAATTCAAAGAACTCCGCGGATTTGCCGAAGGCTTCCGCGTAAGTCTTGGCGGCCTGGGCATCGCCCTGGCCACGGATTATTTCCGACTTCTTGTCCGCCTGGGCCAGTTCCAGGGCC
>CASQEL010000388.1 GCA_949427775.1 uncultured Desulfovibrionaceae bacterium | reverse complement strand
TACATAACTTTATAAAATAGTTATACTTATTTTAAATTTTCATGCGATTGCCCTGTTCCGGCATAGACGGGGGCACGCTGCGTCAGACGGAAGCAGAACAACATTCCGACAAGACTTTTGCTTCCGGCACGGAGGCGATGGAACGGGTCATACGTCAGCAGACCGATGTGCTGGACGCCATGTTCAGGCCTGAAGTGGGCAGCATCAGCTTTTATTGGGGAACGCCGGGAAAAGGCCCGAAACTCAAGAAAGGTTCGGGAATATCCCATCTGATCGCCCGGCGCACTGCGGAGGGACAAGACGCAGAAGCGGTTGCCCGAAAGATGGTGGAAGTTCTGGCATATGGGGAAATCGGACCGGAATACGGACCGCAAGGCGGTCAGCATCGGAATGTATCATATGGCGGACACACGGCAGTGCTGTCTTTGTATCGCTTTGGAAATAGAGAAACATGGCTCCTGACAGGCTGGAAAGACAATCCTGTCGATGAAAGTGCTGCGGTTAACGCCTCAAATTCTACGCAGACAGGCCCCTCTGGTATACGGAGCGAGCTGGGAGCGACAGGATTATCCGACCAAAGCATACGGCCGATCGGAGCGGACGGCAAGCCGTTGTTCCAGGAATACGGCGTTCACCCCGTCCCGCGCGCCTCTGTGTCCCTCAGCCGGGAGGCGGCGGTCATCCGGCTGTTCAAGGGGTCGGACCTTTCCTCCATTCCGCACGAGTCCGCGCATATCTTTGTGGACGACCTTGCCAATGTCATTGCCGACAACGGCGGAGCGGCCCTGAACGCGCTGCGGGAAAGCGTGGCCGCGTCCCGGACGGACATGTCCGCGCTGGCCCCCGTGCCGGACGGCACGCTGGACGTGGAAGGCGCGCGGGGCATGCTGCGGGAAGCGCGGGCGGAACTGGAAGCCCTGGAGGCGCATATTTCCGGTGCGACGAAGCAAAGCGACGCGCAAACACGCGCCGAGCTGGCGGCGGCCCGTGAAGCCACGGTTGCGCGGCGTCGTGAGCTGCTGCCCATGGAATCCGCGCTGGCGCAATACGTCCGGCACATGGACGGCGTGGCGCGGGCCCGCGCCGACATGGCGACCCTGCGCCGCTTCGCCGGGGTGCGGGAGGACGGCGACCTGACGGCGGAAGAGCGGCAACAGATGCAGGAACACGCGGCGCGGGGATTTGAACAGTACCTGTCGGAAGGCAAGGCGCCGTCCGCGGAACTGCGGGGCGTCTTTTCGCGGATGCGCGCCTGGCTGAAAAACCTGTACGCCGGGTGGAAGCGGTACGTCGGTGCGGAACTGTCCGACGACGTGCGGCGTGTCTTTGACCGCATGCTGGCCACCGACGAACAACTGCGCAACAATGACAGTGTGCGCGCGGCCCTTGAGCTGGAGCGGGAGTTCCTTTCGGAAACGGACCTTGCCGCGGAGGAACGCGGCGAACTTGATGCGCTGCGTTCACAGGCCGAAGCCGAAGTGCTGGCCCTGATGGACCGGCGCACGCTGCGGGAGCGCCGGGCCAGATACAGGGAATACTACAGGGAAGAGAAAGAAGCCCTGCTGGAAGATCCGTTCTGGGGCATGATAGCGGAACTGATGCGCCGGGAAGCCCGCCTTCCGGGACAGACGGCGCGGTCGGGCGGCATCAATAAAGAAAGTCTTGTTCACTTTCTGGGAGAGGAATTCACCAGGGATTTAAGCAAAAAAATGCCCGGCCTGGTCAATGCCCGGGGGGGCGGCCGCAGGGTGGATTCCCTTGCCCTTGAATACGGTCTGGCGGACGGGGACGCCGACGGCCTGCCGGCATGCTGTATGACGCCATTGTCGTGCGCGATGAAAGCGTGAACAAACTGGCCCGGCGGCATGCGGAAGCCGGACTGGCGAAGGACGACGCGCAGGGCAACGCCGATGATGGCCTTCTTGCCGGAGATGAATACGCCGCCTATCTGGAGCCGTGGAGCGCGCCCTGTCGCGTCCGGCGCGGCCCGGCGCGGAACCCGGAGAATACCGCGCCGCGGTGAACGCGGAGCGGGTGACGCTGCCGGAGCGCTGGTACCGGGAACAGGCCCGGCGACAGAGTGGAGGACATGCCCGTGGACCGGTTGAACCCGCAAAAATTTTCCGCCGCGCTCTCCCGCGCGCTGCACGAACGCACCCGCGCCATGCGCCGCAAAAAGCCGCTGGAAGCCGCGCGGGCCGCGCAGCGGGCGCGTATGGCCTTTTCCCTGCTGCGGGAGGTCGGGCGCGTCAGGGCGGAAGCGG
>CASQEL010000387.1 GCA_949427775.1 uncultured Desulfovibrionaceae bacterium | reverse complement strand
GGATAAAATTGAAGCGCCTCTATCCGATATTTATAGAATGACAGCCCACTAGCCTTCATGGCATGAAGATGATGTCAGGCATATGCTGCATATTGCTGTGGGGGTTGGCGTCGGCCTGGGAGGCCGGAGCGGCGAATGTTTCCGGAAACGGCATGGCTCCGGATTTTTGGGAGCGGGACACGGAACTGGAATGCCTTCAGGATTCCTACCCCGGGGTGATCACGGCTGTGGAGTCGGATGCGCAGGGGCGCACATGGCTGGTGATCCGGGGGCACGCCCGCGTTCTGTTCGAGGGAGACGGCAGGAATATCGCTCCGTTGTGCTGTGCCGTGCCGGGTGTGCGCGCCACATTTGCGCAACCGTACCCTCTGGAACCGGAACGTCCACCGACACCCGACGGCACGCATCCCGGCCGAGCGCGTTCCTATCCCCTGCTGCATGCTCTGTACGGTGCGGATCGCGCCGCTGTAGGCGCGCAACTGACGAATATTTCCTTGCTGGGTCGGCGCATCCGCTTTTCTTCGTCCGCCGGAGCGGGGCAGGCGTTGCGTCGTGTGGCGGCAGCGTTGCGGTTGCTGGTGGAGCGACGGCCGGAGTTGGCCGCCTATGTTCTGCCAGCGGGGGGCTTCAACTGGCGTTTGGTGCAGGGAGAGTCCCATCTGAGCCCGCACAGTTTCGGCATAGCTATAGATCTCAATCCCCGCATGGGACCCTACTGGCGATGGACCAGATTGCGCCGCCACCCCCTGCAGGACAGCTATCCCACAGAGATTGTACGTATTTTTGAAGATAATGGTTTTGTCTGGGGAGGCAAATGGCGGGAATACGATATCATGCACTTCGAGTATCGCCCGGAAATTCTCTGCAAGGCCCGGAAGCAGCGGGAACGGATGACCCGACAGAGGGATAACGGAGACGCGCCGACTTCGCCGTCGCCGCATTCCGCACGTTGATCGGCGCGACCGGCCATGCCGGTTGTTTTTGCTCCGCCTTGCCCTTTCAGGCAGACGGAGCAAAAATATGCCGGAGTCTATCGGCCTGTGGCGGCGGCTTCGTCCACAATCCAGATCAGATCGCCGAACGTGGGGCGCACCATTTGGGCGGGCAGCGCCGGTTCGGCCAGCAGATCCAGCGCACGGGAAAGAACATTATGTTTTTCGCGCCCTTCGATCATGAACATGCAGCAACGGGCGTTGTTGAGCACGGGAATGGTCAGCGTGAGGCGATCCGCCTTGCGTTCAGGCACGTACTGATCGATGACCAGGCGCTTTTTTTCCACCAGGGCGGGAGAGCCGGGAAAAATGGAACCGGTATGCCCGTCGTCGCCCATGCCGAGCAGCATGCAGTCAAAACGCGGCAACTCGCCGCTGCCGAGTTCAAAGTGTTCCCGCAACAGTGCTTCGTAAGCCTGCGCGGCATCTACGGGGTTGCCTTCGCCCTTCATGCGGTAGTAGTGGATGGCGGGCACATGAGACAACAGCTCCCGTCGGGCCATGCCGTAGTTGCTGTCCGCATGCTCCGGTCCTACGCAACGTTCATCCACCCAGTAAATGGCGATCTTGTCCCAGGGCAGTCGTTCGGCCCAGTCCGGTCCGGCCAGAAGACGGAACAACGGGATGGGCGTCGTCCCTCCGGAAAGGGCCAGGGTAAACGTGCCGCGGTCTGTGACGGCTTCCTCGCACCGCTCCGCGAGGATATGGGCTGCACGTTCCGCCATGGCTGCGGGATCCTTATGGATATGTACCGAAAGGTGAATGGAACGGCTACGGGTGATCATGCTCGGCTCCTTCAAAAAAATATGTCATTGGCTTTCGTGAACATGCCACAGGGCTTGCCGCAAGGGAAGACGCAAACAGGGGGCAGATCATTTTTATCGTGAAAATATGCCCGCCTTGCAGCAAGGTGTACGTCATACGATGTCTGTCCCCGACAGATGCAGTATGCGTGTTCATTTTGAAGTCGCGCAAACAGTTTCAAGAAGCTCGGATATGTCTCTCTATGCTGCTGTTTCAGTATGCGGGTAGGCATCCTTGCCTTGTGTCATCCACGCAACTCCCCGTGAGTCCACAAAAATCGTTGGCAGGCCGTGAGTAGTCCTTTGGCAGGGCAATCGCACGAACGAAAACAATGTATGGAAAATTTGTATATGTTCTCAGCCCGCTGAACGGATAATATTCCAGCGAGTCCACATGCCGAAAACACGCTGCCGGCACGACGCCGCCTATAAAAGTCTGTTCACCGATCCCGAAATGGTGGCCTCTCTGCTCCGACGCTT
>CASQEL010000386.1 GCA_949427775.1 uncultured Desulfovibrionaceae bacterium | reverse complement strand
TCACTCTGTCTTCCCTGTACGACGATCCCCTGGCCGCGATCTTTCCCGCGCGCCCGGAGGGGCCGGGCGACTGGTGACGGGGCGGCATGGGAGAAGGGACGCAAGACGATGAGGAGGACGAATATGATACATATGCGGATGCCGCTGTTCCCGGCCGCGGCCGCAAGGAGAACAACGACGACGCGCGCGAGGGGCGGCCGTCGATGAACGTGATATTCGTACTTCTGGACGGCCTGAACATCGCGGCCGGGGAAACCTGCATGGGCTACCTGAGCGCCCTGACCACGGCCGGGCGGGCCGTATACGGCCGCGTGCCCTGCGAGCTTCCGGCCCTGTCCCGGCCGCTGTACCAGTGTCTGCTCACCGGCAGGCCGCCGCTGGTTTCCGGCATCGTGCACAACACCTTCTGGCGGCCCGATCCCGCGCCCACCATCTTCCACCGGGCCAGGGACGCCGGACTGGTCACCGCGGCCGCCGCCTACCACTGGTTCAGCGAGCTGTGCAACCGCGCTCCCTG
Source organism: uncultured Desulfovibrionaceae bacterium (assembly GCA_949427775.1). GTDB lineage: Bacteria > Desulfobacterota > Desulfovibrionia > Desulfovibrionales > Desulfovibrionaceae > CASQEL01. The sequence goes on along the minus strand of CASQEL010000386.1, from coordinate 1,784 downwards.
GGATCCGGTCCGCGATCGCTGCGTCGACGATCCCGGCCTGCCCATCATGCACGGGCTGTTCTACTGCAACGACGCCTACCCTGACGATCATGTCTTTCTGGATGCGGCGTCCCTGCGTCTACGGTACAGACCCCACCTGCTCCTGGCGCATTGCATGGGCATCGACGACGCCGGACACCGCGCGGGCGCGGACAGCGCGGAGTACCGCAACGCCGCCCGCCGGGCCGACATGCTCCTGGCGCGCTGGATGCCCGGCTGGCTGGAGGAAGGCTGCCAAGTCATTGTGGCCGGGGATCACGGCATGCATGCCGACGGCATGCACAACGGCCCCGCGGATCAGGAATGTCTGACGCCCATGTGGCTGGCGGGAAGGGCCTTCCACGACGTTGCCGCCCCGCCGCCCCAGGCCGCCTGGTGCGGCCTCATGGCCGATCTGTTGGGCCTGAACGACTGAGCGGACCGGCTCCAGCTCCCCGAAAGGGCCGCACTCGGCCTTCCGCCGCCCATCCTCGCGCCGTGCGGCGTTTTTGGGCACTTGGCAATCGCTGATTTCAGACGCCGGACGGCGGAACATCGTTCCCGCGGAATGGCCGGTTGCTCTGATGCGTCTGAAGAAAATCAATCCGGAATGGATTTTGACCGGACAGGGACCGCGCTGGTTGGCGCCCACGCACGAGGCTCCCTCCGCTTCCGACGACTGTTGACGCAACGCCGCCCGGGCTGCCGGCAAAGCCGGATACGTTTCCGCATCCGGCTTTGCCGCGGACAGAAAAAAGGAATATCCCTTCCCCTCAAGGGGGGGGACGACCTCAGTTTCCGTCTTCCGCAGAAACAGACGGCGGGTCGTTCTCCCGCATGTCCCTGATCTTCTGCATCATCTGGTAAATTCTCTCGCACTGGAGCAGCATGCCTTCCAGCAGCACGCCGGACTCGCTGTCCTCGGCGGGCAGCCGCCGGGAAAAGCGCATGGGACCGCGCCCGTACCACACCCATAGGGGGGAGATGCGGTGCTCCTCCAGCAGACGGGTGATCCAGCCCGCCGGAAGGCGTTCATGGGCCACGGCTTCAGTCACCTCGGCCGGGGAAACATGCAGAAAAGCAGCCAGCTCGGCCTCCGTGGCGCACCCCGTTGCCCGGAGAATGCGCGCATACAGCGGATCGAATTGCATGATTTCCGGAACAAAGGGCTCCGCTCCTGCCCCTCCCCGGTCCGACGGCGCGCGCGCGTCGCTGTCCGGGGAAATGTCGGCATCGAAAGTCTTCATGTCGGCGAATGCAGGCGACAACTTGTTGGTCATGACGGAAAGCCTCCGGGGTTCTGCGGTCCCGGCAGTCGCGTCCGGACATCAGTCCGGCTCTCATGCATCCGCCCGTCGCGAGGCCGTCTTTTTTCCCGCGAGAGCACCGCGCGCCGCGCTGACCGAAAAAATGCGGCGTTTCGCGGTCGGCGGTGCGACGAGCGCCGAGGCCGGTTCTGTCGGGGCGCGCAGTCCGAACATCGTCCGAGGATTTGCCGCCGGGAACACCGGAAGCCGGACAAAAAGCATGCCGGGAGCTGACAACCGCTCCAGGCGGCGGAGGTATTTCCCGACACGCGGGTCTTGTATTTCCTTCCGCTCCCGGCAGAACGACAAGCACCGTACCCCCTCTTATCCACGAGAGAACGGAGAAGGTACGGTTTGCCACTTGCGCCGGGCGTGGCGGCCGCTGGAGGCGTTTGTCAGACGCCGCGTTCAAAAAGACGCTCCTGTTCCATACCCTGTCGCACCATTCGGCGTCAATAC
>CASQEL010000385.1 GCA_949427775.1 uncultured Desulfovibrionaceae bacterium | reverse complement strand
TACCATTCAACTTTGCGAGGAGAGTCACGCATGCCCCAGAACAACGCCCGCAGCAACGCCATTCAGGCTATCACAAACTACCGGCCCGAGGCCGCGCCGCTGAATTTCGTGGACACGAAACCGCAGGACATTTTCGGCTGCAATGTGTTCAACGACAAGGTCATGCGCGAGCGGTTGCCCAAAGGGGTCTACAAGTCGCTGCGTAAAACCATAGAGTTCGGCGAGCGCATGGATCCCTCCATCGCCGACACGGTGGCCGCGGTTATGAAGGACTGGGCCATAGAAAAAGGGGCGACCCACTTCACCCATATTTTTTATCCCCTGACAGGGCAGACGGCGGAAAAACACGACAGTTTCCTTATGCCCGACGGTTACGGCGGCGTCATCGCGGAGTTTTCCGGCTCCATGCTCATCAAGGGGGAGCCCGACGCCTCCAGCTTTCCCTCCGGGGGGCTGCGATCCACCTTTGAAGCCCGGGGGTACACCGCCTGGGACGTGACCAGCCCGGCGTATATCATGGAGAATCCCAACGGCACCTTTTTGTGCATTCCCACGCTGTTTCTGTCCTGGACGGGTGTCGCCCTGGACAAGAAAACGCCGCTGCTGCGTTCCAATCAGGCCCTGAACAGGCAGGCTAAACGCCTGTTGTCACTGTTCGGCGTGGAAACCCGCCTGCCCATCATCCCGTATGCCGGATTGGAGCAGGAATATTTCCTTATCGACCTGAATTTCGACTTTGCCCGACCGGACATCCACATCGCGGGCCGGACGCTGTTCGGCGCGCGCCCTGCCAAAGGCCAGGAGTTCAGCGATCAGTATTTCGGCGTTATTCCCCAGCGGGTGCTGTCCTGCATGATGGAAGTGGAGCGTGAACTGTACAAGCTGGCTGTGCCCGTGCGCACACGGCACAACGAGGCCGCGCCAAGCCAGTATGAAATCGCGCCTTTGTACGAGGCGGGTAATCTGGCCGTGGATCACAATCATGTGATCATGTCCACGCTGCGTAATGTGGCCAAGCGTTACGGGCTCAAGTGTTTGCTGCATGAAAAACCCTTCAGCGGCATCAACGGTTCCGGCAAACACCTGAACTATTCCATCGGCAACGCCGAACTGGGGAGCCTGTTCGATCCCGGTGAGACGCCGCATCAGAACGCCAAGTTCATGGTGCTCTGCGCGGCCATGCTTCGGGCCGTGCACAAGTTCGGGGGGCTGTTGCGGGCGACTGTGGCCTCGGCTTCCAACGATCACAGGCTGGGAGCGCACGAAGCGCCGCCCGCCATCATGTCCATCTTCCTGGGAGATCAGTTGACCGACGTGTTTGAGCAGTTCCGGGCCGGGCGCGTCAAGGGGGCCAGGGGCAAACGGATAATGAATGTGGGGGTGGACACGTTGCCGCCGTTGCCCGCCGATCCCGGAGATCGCAACCGTACCAGTCCCATCGCGTTCACCGGCAATCGCTTCGAGTTTCGGGCTGTGGGGTCCGCCATGTCGGCGGCGGGTTCTCTGGCGGCATTGAATACCATGATGGCCGATTCCCTGGGCTATGCCGCGGACTATCTGGAAAAGCACATCAACGGCAAACCGGAAAATTTCAACGCCGCCGTGCAGCAGTTCATCCGGCATGTGATCGAGGAACACAGCGCCGTGATTTTCAACGGCGACGGCTATTCGGAAATCTGGCACAAAGAGGCGGCGCGGCGGGGACTGCCCGATTTGCGTACCACTCCGGATGCGTTGCCCGTGCTGAGCAGTCCTGAAGTGGTGGAGTTGTATACGTCGCAGGGCGTGTTGAACAAGACGGAACTCAAAGCCCGGCAGGAAATTTATCTGGAACAGTATTGCAAAACCCTGCGTACGGAAGCCAATTTGGTGGTACGGATAGCCCGGACCATCATTTTCCCGGCGGGTATGCGCTATCAGGGTGAGCTGGCCGCCACTTGCGCCAGCTTCAAGGCTATCGGCAAAGAGTTTCGCACCACAACCCTGGACGAGATTACCGAACGGCTGCGCAACATGCAGGAAGCCGTACTGCGCCTGGAAGCACAGTTGGAAGCCACGGCGGATATTCATGACGACACATTGGCCCTGGCGCGGCACTATTGCGACAAGGTCATCCCCTGTATGCGGGATGTGCGCACATGGGCCGACGCTCTGGAAATCGTGGTGGCTGACGACTTGTGGGCCCTGCCCAGCTATCAGGAAATTCTGTTCGGAAAATAGCGGGAAAAGGGAACGCGTAGTGTCCCTTGCGGAAGTTGAAATGCGCTCTTGGGGGCTGCTCGCCCCCAAACCCCTCGGCAG
>CASQEL010000384.1 GCA_949427775.1 uncultured Desulfovibrionaceae bacterium | reverse complement strand
GCCCCAGCGCGTGGAATGTACCGGCAACGACGCTTCCACCACCTGCAAGGGACGGGAGCTCGGCGGTAAAAACAACAGATGGGACGCCCGATTCACCAGGAAGTGATCATGGAAAACATGCCGCAATACACATCGCCCGTCAGCCTGATCCCCGGCGGTTGCCCCCAATTTCTGGACTTCGCCGTACCCCTGGACGCCCTTTCGCGTTTGCGCCGCTGGTTCCGCGAGGAAAAACGGCAGGAAGACGCGCCGGAAAACGGCCAGAGCCGCTACAGCCACTATCTGCGCTGTCTGGAGCAGGACGGCGACGGGTTCATCGATCAGCTCACCGGCGCGCCCTGCGACTACGATTACGACATGGACGCCCGCAAGATGCTGGAAATCTGGCGGGATCAGTGGCTGCCCGTGCCGTTTCTGCGCACCATGGATCAGAAATGGCCCGACGGCGGCGATCGCTTCGAGTGCGGACCGTCCAACTGGGCGCGCTGCCGGGTCGTCCCGTCGCCCCGCACCCCGGACACCCTGCGGATCATTCTGGCCTTCGACACCGTGGTGGAGACGCCCCCGGAAAACGGCGAGCAGTACCACGCCCTCTCACCCCGCGACGTGGCGGCGCACGGCATTTTCCGTCTGGCCTCCCATGTGCGGGACAACTCCTGGTTCCTGAACGCCCCCTGGGTGGACGAGTGGCTCAACAGCCACTACGAGGTCTACCGCCGGAGTCGCCACCGGGGGCGCGGCTCCTGGCGGGATGAAACCCCCTACGTGCTGGAACATCTGGCGAGTTATCTGACCTGGCTGGATATCGTGCGTCTGGCTCTGGACGGCGTGGCCGTACAGGTCATCAATCCGGATCGGGATCTGCCGGTGGACGTGGATCTGATTCTGGACATCGGCAACTCGCGCACCACGGGCATTCTGGTGGAAACCCTGCCCCAGCGGATCACCAACCTCAACGACAGTTATCTGCTCCAGTTGCGGGATATGAGCCGTCCGGAGCACTGCTACGCCGAACCGTTTGAAACCCGTGTGGAATTTGCCGAAGTGAGTTTCGGCAACAGCGCCTTGAGCCGCCGTTCCGGCCGTCGCACCCCGGCCTTTGCCTGGCCCTCGGCCGTGCGCGTCGGCCCCGAAGCGGCGCGGCTGGCCACCCAGGCCGTCAACGCCGAGGGCACTACGGGCATGTCCAGCCCCAAACGCTACCTCTGGGACGAACGTCCCTGGCAGCAGACATGGCGCTACAGTACCGGAGGGCTGGCCGAACCCATGGTCACGCGCGGCCTGTTCGCCAAGCAGGTCAACCGCGAGGGCACGCCCCTGGTCTGCTTCGACGATCCGCTGTTCAAAAAGAGCCCCGCCCTGCGCCGACAGGAACAGGAACCGGCCTTTGAATCCCTGTTCACCCGCTCCTCGCTGATGATGTTCATGCTGGGAGAAATCCTCACCCAGACGCTGGTGACCATCAACAGTCCGGCCACCCGCGCCCGCCGGGAACTGCCCAACCTTCCCCGCCGCCTGCGCCGGGTCATCTTCACAGTGCCCACGGCCATGCCCGTGGCGGAAAAACGCATTTTCCGGCGTTGGGTCACCTGGGCCGCGCGCGTGGTCTGGGAAGCCCTGGGCTGGTCGGAATGGTATCTGCCCCCGCGCTCCGCCGCCCGGCCGCCCCGCCCCGACTACCGCCTGAGCCCCGAAGTCCGCTGCGACTGGGACGAGGCCAGTTGCACCCAACTGGTCTACCTGTACAACGAGCTGGCCGTGAAGCACCACGGCGACGCGCACCATCTCTTCCGACTGTTGGGCAAACCCCGTCCCGAATACGGCGACAAACCCTGCGTGCGCATGGCCTCGATAGACATCGGCGGCGGCACCACGGATCTGTCCATCGCCACTTTTGAACTCTCCAGCGGCGAAGGCGACACGGCCCGGATCACGCCGCACATGGAGTTTCGCGACGGCTTCAATATCGCCGGAGACGAAGTGCTGCGCGAAGTGGTGGCCAAACATTTTCTGCCCGCGCTGAGCGAAGCCTTCACGGCCGCGGGGCTGGCCGAGCCGCGCGTGTTGCTGGGGATGCTGTTCGGCCGCGACGCCATAGGCATGTCGCAGGAGGATCGCAATCTGCGAGGGCGTTTCGTGCGTCAGGTAGCCGTGCCCGCGGCGCTGGGCATGCTGGCCGCCTGCGAAGGACTGGGGAGCGACGCCATGACGGGGGGCCTGTCCGGCGGCAGCGGCGGGGCCTTCACCTGCCGTCTGGGCGACTTTTTCGAGCCGCTGCCCGGCGAGACGTCGAACGCTCCTGAC
>CASQEL010000383.1 GCA_949427775.1 uncultured Desulfovibrionaceae bacterium | reverse complement strand
GATATGACCGCCGATGTGCGCGCCGCAACGCCTTCGCATGCCGCGCAACTGCTTTGGCCGGCCCGCGGAGAGTTGACGCAGCGGGTGGACGATGTCGAAACCGCCCTGCGGCATGCCGCGCAAGGCGGCCTTGAACGGCACGCCGCCCGACTGGCTGCCGCGGATCAGGCATTGGGCTGGCTTTCACCGTTGCGGGCACTGCAACGGTTGGAGGAACGTCTGTTTTTTCTTGAAGAACGCCTGCAACGAGCCAGCCGACAGATGCCGGAGCGTTGCGATGTTTCCCTGCGGCAGTGGGAAAATCGTTGCGCGGCGGTTTTCGGCGGGGAATGGTCCGGCGGGCGCGAAACGCAGCTGCGCCTGTTGGCCACGCGCCTGGAGCGGGTGATGGAAATTGCGGTTCAGGAACGGGAAACCTGCCTGTCCGTCCGCGAGCAGCGCCTGCGTTATGAGGGAGAGCGCCGTATTGACGGAGCGCGGAGAAATTTGGACAACCTGTCCGTGCGGTTGGCGGGGTTGGATCCGTTGAAGCCGCTGGATCGGGGATATGCGTTGTTGCGCGGCATCTCAGGCGAGATCGTGCGCAGTATTCGGCAGACGCCGCCCGGCACGCTTCTTGACGTCACCCTGCGCGACGGCAGACTTGCCGCCGCCGTGACCGGTATTGTGGAGGAAATCGATCATGTCCCGGAATCCTAGCCGTGTTTTTATGGTGGTCTGTGGTCTGCTGCTGGCATTGTGCGGAGTTCCCGCCGCAGCCGCTCTTGAGCTGGACGTCCCCGCCCGCGTGGCGCGGGGAGACGCCTTCCTTGTGACGGCCCGCACGGATACGGCGGCTGACGCGCTGGCATTTCGCTGGCGCGGCAAGACGCATACAGTGCCGGTTATGCTTCTGGACGGCGTGCGGACGGCGTGGCTGTTGCTGCCTGTTCCCGTGGATGCGAAAGAGCAGACCCTGTCGTTGTCGGTGGGGCTTGCCGGCGACAAAAAGGTTTCCCGTACCGTTCAGGCGGCGGTGGCGTTGTACGACAGAGAGCGTCCGGTGCAGAGGCTGACCGTGGAGAGGAAATACGTCAATCCCCCCGCCAACGAGCAGGCGCGCATAGCGGAAGATCGCCGCAAGGTCCGGGCCGTCATCTCCCGATATACGCCGGAACGTTACTGGACGCTGCCGTTGCTGCGCCCCGTGCCCGGGGGGGTCTCCAGTCTGTTCGGCATGAAAAGGGTGTTCAACGGACAACCTCGCAGCGTGCATCGGGGGCTTGATCTGCGCGGGGCCGCGGGCACGCCCATTCGAGCCGCCGCCGACGGCGTGATCGCTCTGGTGGATAATCTGTATTTTTCCGGCAATACGGTGTATATCAATCACGGTTTGGGCGTGTTCACCGCCTATCTGCACATGTCGGCCACGGATGTGCAACCGGGGCAGACGGTGCGGCGGGGCGACGTCATCGGCAAGGTGGGGGCCACAGGCCGCGTCACCGGGCCGCATCTGCATCTGAGCATGCTGGTGCAGGGCGTCTCCGTGGACCCGTTGCCCCTGCTGGAACAGGCTTCAGGGACGACGCGTCAACCGTAGCCGAGATCCTTCCGGACTCGGGCATATGCCGGAATATCGCAACATGAGAAAACAGAAAAATAACGCGGATGCCTTTGAAGTCCGTTTGGCGCGTCTGCAGGAAATCGTCACGGCTCTGGAAACGGGCGACGTGCCGCTGGAACAGGGGGTGGCCCTGTACAAGGAAGGCATGGAGTTGTCCCAGGCCTGCCGCCGACAGTTGGAAAAAGCCCGGAACGATATCCGTATTTTCAGCGAGGGCGCGCTGCAACCCTTTGACGAGGAATCTGGTGAGAGCCATGACGGCACAAGCGATGTTGCCCGAGATGACGGCTGAGGCGGTCAAGGATTGTCTGCGGCGACGGGGAAAAACTGTCGAAGCATTTCTGGAGCAGTGTTTTGACGATCGTGACATGCCCGAGCGTTTGCGTGCAGCCATGCGCTACAGTCTGCTGGCCGGCGGCAAGCGGGTGCGTCCTGTGCTCTGTCTGTCCTGCGCGGCCTTGTGCGGCGGCGATGAAAATGCCGTGTTGCCCTTTGCCGCGTCTATTGAAATGATCCATACCTACTCGCTGATCCATGACGATCTGCCCGCTATGGACAATGACGATCTGCGCCGCGGCAAGCCCTCCAATCACAAGGCGTTTGACGAAGCGACGGCCATTCTGGCCGGCGATGCGCTGCTGACGGACGCCTTTGCGTTCATGGCCGGAACGGCGTTGCCGCCCCGGCAGGTGCTGCGGGCTG
>CASQEL010000382.1 GCA_949427775.1 uncultured Desulfovibrionaceae bacterium | reverse complement strand
CAGTCTTTCGGCGCGGCGGCATCGCGGGACGAGGCAAATTCCTTCCAGTGCAGTTCGGGACAGACACCTCTCAGGGCGGCATGCACGGCATTCAGCGCCGTGTCGCGCACGGAAGGCTTGTTCGAGAAGGACAAGCCCGGTATGCCCGCACGCGGCAGCCAGCCCCAGCCGTAGAGAGTTTCGCCGGATACGCCCAACGAAATATGGCTTCCGACGGTTTCCGGCTTCAACGAGCCGCACAACCAGTGACGCACTGTCCTGCTCGCCCCCTGTCCACGCAGACTGTCATTCAGCAGGCGCCGGACACGCACTGTGGCGGCGAAAGAGGAGGGCACACGTTTCCCGCTGTCTTTTGACGACACCGTGCAGTTGCTCTGCCGCTCAAGTTGTTGCCGGTTCAGCCCGCCCTTGAAGAAAAAGAAGTCCCGCAAATCCGCAAGGCCCTGCTCGGCGGTATTGGAGCCGTCTTTCGGCAGGGAGCAGCTTTGCAGCGTTGGGAGAAGCGTATCCCGGTTCAGCAGTCGCACCAGCCCGCAGCCGTATTGATCGTGTGCGCCCAGAGCGCCGTATTCCAGCATGAGAAAGGTTGCCAGCAGGACTTCCGGCGGCAACATCGCATGGTTTTTTCTCCAGTGTTCCTCATGCGGCCAGGACAGGGGGCGGCGACAGCTCATGGACAGCGTAAGCGCTCCTCTCCAGCCGGAAGCAAAGGCGTAATAGGCAGGTTCTCGCCCGGGAGCCGTGACTTTCAAGATCGTCTTTTCCCTGTTTTCCGTCATATTTTCCTGCGTTACATGCAAGGTGAAGGCGCGCGAAAGCCCCGTGCAGCCGAAGCTGTGACAGGCCGCGCAGATTTTTTCCGGCGCCTGGCGATCAAAGATTTCCTTGCCCTCAATGCAGTCGCACACCCTATGCCCGAAAGAACGCAGCAGGGCTTCCGTCCAGAAGCGCATTCCCCCCAGCAGGGAGGTACCCTTGACGGCCGTCATTTCCGTATGGTCGGCGCTTCCCGTCCAGATGCCTGAGCCGGGCAGCGTTTCCAATTTCCATTTTATTGTATCCAGCATGTGCCCACCGTGTGTTCGCCATGATGTTCGGGGTTTATTCTATAGTTTTGGAATAGGTTATTACATACCACATGAAATGCGAAAGGCCAAGAACGATTCCTGCCGCGACAGGGCATTCGCATGAAGCTTGTAACAAGTTGAAAAACAAAGGAGACTTCCAACAGTCAAACCATCCCTGTTCCGTGGCGTCGCCATCATGCGGCATGGGCCGGGCTGGCCAGCACCTCGTTGATCAGGGTGATGTAGGTCCAGAGGTTGTCCCCCCGTCGCCAGTCGCCGCTATAGCGGACGGGATAGGGCCGCCACGAACCGGCATTCACCGTACAGCAGTACCAGTTCCAGCCTTCCAGCGTGGGCGCGGAAGAAGCGCCGTGATAGGCCCGCCCGTAAAAATGCCCGTTGGGCGATTGCAGCGAGCTGGGGAGGTAAAAGCCGATGGGCGGGTTCACCGGGTATTCCCTCGGGAAAATCAGCAGCATGGAGGCTGACGGCACACCCCAGCCGGAAGGCATGCGAAACCTGGGAATGACCATCCAGTCGGCATTGTCCTCGTCAAAATCCACATTGCCGCGCACGAACTTTCCCGCCAGGTCATAGACCTGTTCGCGGATGATGGCGGCGGAACAGGCATCCCGGCATCCGGAAAAGACTTCTCCCCCCTTGGTGCGATCCGGGATGCTGGAAATCTTGACCGGGCGGCCGTGGCTATCCTTCAGTTCCGCAGGTGAATAGGTGTGAGAAGGATCCAGCAGCTCGGAGCGGCCGTCCGCCACCTTGACCGGGCGGCGTCCCGGCCCGGCCTCGGCCATGCGTCCGAGCACGTCTCCGCGTACCTGCTCTTCTACCGGCACCCGGCGACCGTTGATGATGACAAAGTTGCTTCCGTGTGCCTGACGATTGGGGGAAAAGGGGGAGGGAAACATTGCCATGCGGAAACCTCCGAGGTTGAAGGAAAAAACACGAGTTCGGGCGAAATTGCCCCGTTGTGTCCTCTTTCGGCGCGCTGCTGTCTTTTTTCACGCGCTGGCAGGTCAAAAACCATTCCCGCAGCCATGCAAGCTATGACGAGGTGGACATCGCACTGGACCCCTGGTTGCAGGGAAAGGGGAGAAACATTTCCTCCCGGCAAGATGTCCCTTCTGTCCTGATTATCGACGCCATGCTCCCTTTTTTCACGCGCTGACAAATCAGAACCACCCGCATAGCGGGTGGTTTGCTCCAGCCCTGTAAGGGCTTACTA
>CASQEL010000381.1 GCA_949427775.1 uncultured Desulfovibrionaceae bacterium | reverse complement strand
GTTATCGCACGATGCTGCGGGAGTGCGTGGTCCTGCTCAACGACCTCAAATTTGAAATCGTCACCTACTTTCCGGAGCTGGTGGACGCGGCCATCAGCACCTGCGACGCCATCCTGGCCGACAGATATCTGGTGCGCAGCTATATCGAGCCCGATGAAAACGAGCTGACCGCCGCCGGATTGGAAATCCGCAAAAACTACGGCAAGCTGGTTTCGCTGCTGGACGGCTTCAAGGGCGTGCGCAAGGCCCGACTGGCCAATTGATGTTCCGGCGCGCCGGATATTTCTTTTTTTCTCAAAGACGCAACGAGTGTTCACCATGGGCAACCATACGTTTTATCTGCCTCCCGAGTGCTGGGCGACTCCGTATCTGCTGGAAGGGCAGGAAGCCCGCCATCTGGCCAGGGTTCTGCGTCTGGGACCGGGCGAGGAAATCCGTGTGCTGGACGGCTGCGGTCGGGAAGGGCGCTTTCGTGTGGAGCGCGTCGCCAGGCGAGGTGTGGAACTGGCCTTGCTGGAGGAGATGCGGCATCCGCGTTCCGTCTCTCGGGCCGTGATGGCTCTGGCCTGGAGCAAGGCCACGCGCCGGGGATTTTTCATGGAAAAGGCCGTGGAGTTGGGTGTGCACGCCGTGTGGCTCTGGCAGGGCGAGCACAGTCAGGGCCGCCTGCCCTCGGACGTCAAGGAGTCCTGGCAGGCCCAGATGATCGCCGGGGCCAAACAGTGCGGCAACCCCTGGCTGCCCGAATTGGCGTTGTTGAGCGGCGGGGCGGAAGAACTGGTCGCCCGGTCCGCGGCGGCGGATCACCGTGTGCTGCCCTGGGAACGGCAGGAAGGCGTGCCCATGCTCACGCCGGACATGGCCGGGCGTCCGGGCGTCACCGTGTACGTCATCGGCCCGGAAGGCGGTTTTTCCGAGCGGGAACTGGCTTTGCTGCGCGGCGCGGACTTCGCGGCGGCCAGCCTGGGCGGTCGGGTGCTGCGTTGCGAGACGGCGGCGCTGCTGTGTCTGGGCATTCACTGGTGGGCGGCGCAACTGCCGTCCCGGAGTTGACGCATATGACTGTTGCATCGCCGTTGCCGGAGCGTCTGCGCCCGGACGATATCGCCCTCTTCGTGGGGCAGACCCACCTGACGGAGCGTCTGCGCTCGCTTATGGAGGCCCCTCGTCTGCCGAGCATGCTGCTGTTCGGCCCGCCGGGCTGCGGCAAATCCACTCTGGCCCTGCTGCTGGCCAAATCCAAGGGCACGCGGGTATTGCGCCTCAGCGCGCCGGAGGCCGGGCTTCAGCACTTGCGGCGCAGCCTCAACGGGGTGGATATTCTAGTGCTGGACGAGCTGCACCGTTTTTCCAAGGCGCAGCAGGATTTTTTTCTGCCGCTGGTGGAGTCGGGCGAGCTGACGCTGCTGGCTACGACCACGGAAAATCCCTCGTTCAGCGTGACCCGGCAGCTTTTGTCGCGCCTGCACGTGCTGCGTCTGCGTCCTCTGGGCCGCGGCGAACTGGTGACCCTGGCCAGACGCGGGGCGGATCGCCAGGGCGTGGCTCTGTCGGAGGAGGTGCTGGATCTGCTGGCGGGCGTGGCCCACGGCGACGCCCGCACCTTGCTGAACCTGGTGGAATACGTGGCCGCGCTGCCGGAAGAAAAACGCCATTCGGATCAGGTCAAGGCCGGACTGCCCGAAATCCTCACTCGCCACGACAGGGACGGCGACAGCCACTATGAACTGGCTTCGGCACTGATCAAATCCATCCGGGGCAGCGATCCGGACGCAGCGCTGTACTATCTGGCCTGTCTGCTGGAGGGCGGGGAAGATCCGCGTTTCGTGTGTCGGAGGTTGATTCTTTCGGCCTCGGAGGACGTGGGACTGGCCGACCCCCAGGCATTGCCCCTGGCCGTGGCCTGCCAACAGGCCGTGGAATTTACCGGCATGCCGGAGGGATTCATCCCCATGGCCCAGACCGTGGTCTATCTGGCCCTGGCCCGCAAGAGCAACACCAGTTACGCGGCCTACCTCAACGCCGCGCGGGAAGTGAAGCTCAGCGGGCCCAAACCGGTCCCGCTGCATCTGCGCAATCCCTCCACGCAGTTGCAGCGGGAATGGGGTTACGGCAAGGAATACAAATATCCCCATAATTTCCCCGAAGTCTGGGTGGAGCAGGAATACCTGCCGCAGGAGCTGCGGGGACGGCGTTTCTACCAGCCCCGAGAGAACGGGGACGAGGCGCGCCTGTCCCAGTGGTGGCGCAGAATCCACCGCGTCCGCAAGTCCGGGGACGAGGAGTAAAGACAGCCATGTCCGAAGTGTG
>CASQEL010000380.1 GCA_949427775.1 uncultured Desulfovibrionaceae bacterium | reverse complement strand
GGGTCAGGGCGCTGTAGACGTCCACCCGCCGCCCCATGCCGTATACCGCCGTGGATTTGTACATGGCCGGCGGAGACGCGCTGCTGCCTCCCGAAAAACAGGGGCTGGCCGCCTTGACCGCACGGGTGCTGACCTCCGGCACCAAAGGACGCTCCGCGCCCGATACGGAGCGGTATCTGTCCAACCGTGCGGCTTCGCTCAGCGCCACAGCCGGGCGGCAGGTCTTCGGATTGTCCATGCGCGAGCCCTCCCGGTTCAACAAGGAGCTGTTCGCGATGTTCCGGGACACGCTGACCGAACCGGCCTTCGCCAGGGAGGAAGTGAAGCGGGAAAAGAACAGCCAGATCGCCGCCATCCGCGCGCGCGACGATCAGCCGCTGGGGCTGGCCTTCGCGGCATTGCCGCCGTTTCTGTTCCCCGGCGGGCATCCTTACGGGTATCGAGTCATGGGAACCGTCAAGGACGTGGAAAAATACGGCGTCGGCGACATTAGCGGTTTCTGGGAACAGCAGGCGCGGCAGCCCTGGGTTCTGGCTGTGGCCGGAGATTTCGATCGCGAGCAGGTGCTGGAGTTCGCGCGTTCTCTGCCTGTGCCCAAAAACAAGGGCGTGCGCGTGGACGCGCCGCTGTGGGGCAAAAAAAAGGAACTGGATCTGAGCTTGCCCGGACGTAATCAGGCGCATCTGATGCTGGTTTTCAAGACCGTGCCCGTGACTGACGGAGATGCGCCCGGTTTGGAACTCTTGCAGAATGTGCTGTCCGGCCAGAGCGGTCTGCTGTTCCGCGAACTGCGCGATGTACAGGGGTTGGGCTACACGGTGACGGCGTTCAACCGTTTGTCCCAGAAGGCCGGATACATGGTCTTCTACATCGGCACCGAGCCCGGCAAGGTGGCGCAGGCTGAAGAAGGATTCCGAAAGATCCTCGGTGAGCTGCGCGACAAGCCGCTGCCCGAGGCCGAACTGGTCAGCGGCAGGAATCAGATGGAAGGTGATTACTATCGCGAACGCCAAAGTCTGGGCAGCCGGGCCGGGGAAGCGGCTTCCCTGAGCGTGCTGGGGTATCCTCTGGACTTCCGCCGACTGCAGATCGACAAGGCCAAGGCGCTGACTCCGGCGGACCTGCAGAAGCTGGCCCGGAAGTATTTGATTCCTGAGCAGGCCTATGTGGTGAAGGTTCTGCCGTAGGATCTTTTGAAAATACCGTGCCTTTTCCTGCGGGGAGGGAGTCCTTGCGGATTCCCTCCCCGTCTCTTTTTACGCTATGGGGTCGCATATGACTGAAACGCGCCGTCTTTTGTGGGCTCCCGCACCTGAGTCAGGGCATTTTCATGGCGCGATGCAACGCTTCGGGCAAGAAGGGAAGCAATGCCGCAATCTGCGTCGCGGGAGTCGGGTTCGCCAGCAGTCCGGTCAAACGGGCGGCCCGCGCGGCCGTCAAGCACGCCCGAGCCATTTCCATGCCGCTTGCGAGCAGCCCGGTCACAAGACCTGTCACGAGATCGCCCGTGCCGCCGATGGGCTCCAGAGCGGGCACCTGCGGTTCCGACACCTCTTCGAGGAACCGTCCCTCCCGCACAAGACGATCGCTCTTTCCTTTGACGAGCAGAAAACGCGCGGCGTTTCCATGCTGGTATGCCCGTTCGACAAGATGCGGAACGTCTTCATCCGCGGACAGCAAAAACCCTCTGGTATAAAAAGGATGCGGCGCTTTTTCATCGGCAAGGAACGCCAATTCTCCCACATCGGGGGTAAACAGATCATAGGCCTCGGCATAACCGCTCATTTTGGCGACATACATGAAGCCGGCATCAGCGACGAGTACAGACTTCGGGCTTCGCTTTTCCAGAGCCATCAGCACACGGTTGTGCCCGTCGATGTCGGGAAACAGGTAATGAAACGTGATTCCCCGTATTTCAGAGCGATCGGGCAGGGAGGCCGCAAGGTGGTTGTAGAGGTTTCCGCTTCCGTCGCCATTGCCGATGTCCCCGACAAGCAGTGCGGCGGGGGGGGCCGCCCCCAGTGTTTCGCATGTCAGCAGCGCGGTTGCGAGCAGGGCGGGCGTGCCGCGTTGCACGGAAAGCGGAGGAATTCCTCCTCGTTCCACATGCAAAAAGTCCTTGTCCAGACGCCAATATCCCTCGGCGAGAGGAAAGGCCGCATCCGGCACCGTACCGCAAATCATCCACGCCATAGACGCCTCGCTTCCTCAAACGCGCGTTGCAACGCATAGGAACACAGTGTCCGGCCCTTGATGCGCGGTTCCTCGGCATCGCTGATGCACTGTCCCGTCAACAATGCCGCCAGATACGGCACATCGGGACATCC
>CASQEL010000379.1 GCA_949427775.1 uncultured Desulfovibrionaceae bacterium | reverse complement strand
GCCGTTTTGTCTCCGTCGGGGCGGGGGCTCTGGACATAGATCAGCTCTATGTCGTCCGGAATGTCCTTGATATAGGGCAGACCCGCGCCGATGAGCGAGGCGTGCTTCTTGATGTCCTCGTAGTCTTCGGTCAGGGCCAGGCCCACGCCCTGCGCCAAACCGCCGTAGAGCTGGCCGTCGGTGAGCAGCTTGTTGTTGATCTTGCCGATGTCGGCCACGAGGGTCATTTTTTCCACCTGCGTCTTGCCGGTGGCGACGGTCACGGCCACTTCGGCCATGAACACGCCGTACATGTAGCAGCAGAAGGGCTTGCCCTGTCCGTTTTCGTCCGGTGTGGTGCAGGGGGTCGTCCATTTGCCGTACTGGCGTACTTCACGCCCTTCGCTCTTCATGCCCTCGTAGTCCAGGAAGGCGCCGTCGGGCTTCTTCATGGCTTCCAGCAGGGTTTCGCAGGCCACGCGGATGGCGTTGCCCACCACCAGCTGGGAACGGGAACCGCCGGCCGGGCCGCCTACGGGCGCCTTGCTGGTGTCGTTCATGACCAGACGGATCTGTTCGGGCTTGAGACCGAGCGGGCGCAGAGCCTGATGGGCCGTGCCCAGCGCGCCCGCGTCGGCGCCCTGGCCGTGGTCGCCCCAGCACACGCCGACGGTCACGCCGCCATCTTCATTGAGCTCGACCCAGCTTTCAGCGGAGTCGGGACCGTCCAGACCGCAGCCGTAGATGCCGATGGCCACGCCTACGCCGCGTTTGACTTCAGCCGTGGAGGCGGCTTTGGCTTTTTCCTTGGCGGCCTTGTACTTGGGCCGCAGAATATCGATCATTTCCGGCAGGGAGTAGACTTCGGGTTCCTGGCCGGAAGGATTGGTGTCGCCGGGGCGATAGCAGTTGATGTAGCGCAGTTCCAGCGGGTCCATGCCCAGCTTTTCGGCCAGTTCGTCCACCAGCACTTCAGAAGGGAACTCGCTTTCCGGAGCGCCGTAGCCGCGGAAGGCCGAACCCCAGGCGTGGTTGGTGCAGACGGTGCGGCCCAGACCCCGGATGTTGGGAATGCCATAGCCCGCGCCGATGTACTGCGCGCCGCGCAGGGTCAGCAGGTCGCCGAATTCCGAGTAGGGACCGTGGTCCACGGACCAGTCGGCGTCCATGGCCATGATCTTGCCGGTTTTCCTGTCGGCGGCCATCTTGACCCAGGTGAAGAAGGGCGAACGCTTGCCGGTGTACTGCTGTTGCTGCTCGTAGTTGTACCGGAGGTGGCAGGGACGGCCGGTGGCCATGACGG
The DNA here is from genome assembly GCA_949427775.1 of uncultured Desulfovibrionaceae bacterium. Classification (GTDB taxonomy): domain Bacteria; phylum Desulfobacterota; class Desulfovibrionia; order Desulfovibrionales; family Desulfovibrionaceae; genus CASQEL01. The sequence continues at coordinate 1,056 of CASQEL010000379.1, read as the reverse complement.
CCACGCCGACCAGGGCTTCCATGGTGGGACTGAATTTGTAGCCGAAGGTGCCGCCGGCGTTGATCTGGACCATGATCATGTCTTTTTCGAAATCCAGGCCCAGGCCGGGGGCGATCATCAGACCGTGCAGATGCAGGCCGATGGATTTGGAGAACAGCACCAGCTTGCCCTCGTCGTTCATGTAACCGAAGCCCACGTCGGGCTCGATGGGCAGGTGGGGCTGGCGGCTGGTGTAGAAGTTGTCTTCCACCACTACCATGTTGGGATTGTTGTAGAAGGGGGCGGTGTCCTCGCCCTTGACCTCTTTCTGTTCAAAATAAACGTTGGGCGTGCCGGGATGGATTTCGATGGCGTCCTCGGCCATGGCGTCCGGGGCGTTCATGTACTCGGGCAGCAGCTCCAGATCCACCTTGACTTTTTCGGCGGCGGCGCGGGCATGGCATTCCGAGTCGGCGCAGACGATGGCGATGGCGTCACCGTACTGGAATATTTTGGTGTCGTTGAGAATGGGCCGATCCCAGCCGTCGCCCTTGTTGGTGGGGAAGGTGATCAGGCCGGTGATGCGGTTTTTGCCCTTGACATCCTTGTGGGTCAGGATGCGGAACACGCCGGGCATCTTTTCGGCCTCGGAGGTGTCGATGCCCTTGATGTCGGCATGGGACACCTTGGCCTGGACCAGGGCCAGATGCAGGGTGTCGGGCGGCATCTTGAGGGCGATGTCTCCGCCGAAGTCATGCGTGCCCGTGACCTTGGCGATGGCGTTGGGGCGCGGGATGGCGGAACCCCAGATGGTTCCGTCCGGGGGCAGCTTGAAGGTGATGTCGTCCAGCGTTTTTTCACCGCGCATGACGGCGGCGGCGTCCATGACGGCGTCCACCAGGGGTTTGTAGCCCGTGCAACGGCAGGCGTTGCGGTGGTCCTGGAACCAGTCGCGCACCTGTTCGCGCGTGGGATTGGGGTTGTTGTCCAGGAGGCATTTGGCGGATACGATGAAACCGGGCGTGCAGAAACCGCACTGCGCCGCGCCGTCGAAAGACCAGGACAGTGGGAGCGGAT
>CASQEL010000378.1 GCA_949427775.1 uncultured Desulfovibrionaceae bacterium | reverse complement strand
TCGGCGAATGATCTTGACGCAAAATACGAAGTATTTTGTGTTATGCGGCACTAGAAGGGATACGCGCGAGACTTGTCCGCCGGGCAGGGCGTTCTGCGATTGCGGGCTGTCGACGGTTGCACGGAAAAGCGGCTTCCGGAATGCTTCGGGTCTGTCCGGGCTTTCCGAAACGGACTTTTGGAGGTACGGCATGTATGCATGCAGACTCAATATCAGGATTTTCAGTCCGGATTCCATGCTGGCGTCGGCAATGCAGGCGATCACGCCGCCGGAACGATTCGAGCATGCGTTCAGCGTGCTGCGGGACGTTGCGCCCGATGCCGTGAGGGAAGGCGACGTCATCATTCTGGACACGCCTGTTCGGGAACGGCCGGAAGAGATCCGGAAGTATTGCAAAAAGAATGCTGTGTTGGTTCTTTGCGCGGATCTGGAGGAAAGCGCCGCCCTGTCGCCCGTGTCCCGCGAGGCGGTGGATGATATTTGGATCAAACCGCTGACGGCCGGGCTTGTAAACTTCCACTTCGGCAAGCTGCTGCAAACGATTCGTCTGCGCAAGGAATGCCACCTGGCGCAGAACTGTCTGGATACGCTCATCAACAGCATTCCGGATCTTGTGTGGTTCAAGGATCTGCGGGGAGCGCACATCAAGGTCAACAACAGTTTCTGCCATGCCGTGGGAAAAACACGGCAGGATGTCGAGGGGCGCGGACATTACTATATTTGGGATCTCAACGAGGAAGAGTACGAAAAAGGGGAATTCGTCTGCCTGGAATCCGAGGAAATCGTGCTTGCCGAGGGCAAAACCTGTCTTTTTGACGAAAGGGTAAAAAGCAAGCAGGGTCTGCGCCAGTTCAAGACCTACAAATCTCCGCTGGTCGACGACGACGGCAGCGTCATGGGAACCGTGGGTATCGCCCATGACGTCACCGATCTGGCCAATATGGGGGCCGAACTGAAAATCCTCCTGCGCAATATGCCGTTCGCCATTCTCATCAGCGACGCCTGCGACTCCATCGTTCATGTGAATACCAGGTTTGAAGAGTATTTCGGGAGCAGGGAACAGGATGTCGTGGGCACGCCCTACAGCGTGTGGAAGAACACGGCGCTGGGACAGCGAAAAGCCGTCAGGGAAGGCTATGCCGAGGTCGCGTTGCCCCGCGGCGGGGAAACCCGCATCCTGGAAATTCACGAAGAACCCATTCTTGATATTTTTCAGAATCTTGTCGGCCAGTTCTGCATTTGCCGGGACACGACCATCGAACATGCCTTTGAAGAACAGATGCGGCGCAACGCCAATACGGACGCTTTGACGGGTCTGTACAACCGGCGCTTCTTTCATGAATTCATTGATAAGAACAGGGGAATGCAGCCCGTCAGTCTGCTTTACCTGGATTTGGACGATTTCAAGCAGGTCAACGACGTTCACGGCCACCAGGTTGGCGACGAGGCATTGGTCGTGATGGCGGATCTGATGCGGGAATGTTTTCCCGATGATTTCCCGGTGCGACTCGGCGGCGACGAATTTCTGATCTGCGCTTTGGGCGCGCGCGAGTTGACCCGCTTGCAAAACATGGCTGAGGAATTGCTTCACCGTCTGCAAAGTCATTTTCAGGCCGTGCCCCAGTTGCGCAGCCTTTCCGCGAGCATCGGCATTGCCGTGACGAACGACCCCGGCGTGGAAATCGCCGAACTGATCCGGCGGAGCGACGCCGCCATGTACGAGGCCAAGCAGGCCGGAAAATCACAATGCCGGGTCTACGCGGAGGATGCGCGGGTGTCCTGTTAAGTGACAGCCTTCATTCCCCTGTCTGCCGCAACGTCTGCCGATGCAGCTTCAGCCGCTTCCCGCGTTGCGCCGTGTCGTCCCGGCGCGATTCTGGTGGGAATGCAGAACGCCCTGAATTTTCAGGGCGTTTTATCGTAAAATGGTGAGGCGCATGTCAGCCGGAGCTGCGGCGCTCAGCGCACCAGAGTGCGCAAAACGTCTTCCTTGCCCACGATGCCCACAAGCTTGCCGTTTTCCACGACGGGCAGGGTATGGTACTTGTCGTCCACCATCAGATCCGCGATTTGTTCCAGCGGCGTGTCCGGAGTTATGGTGCGGGGATGGGCCGTCATGGCCTGGCCTACCGTGGCGGCGGACATGCGTTCCAATTGTTCTTCCATCTTTTTGGGCGATTGCAGGGGAATGAACCCGTCCAGCAGAAAAAAGAAACTGGGCACATGGAATTTTTTATGCTGCATGACCAGATCGCTCTGGCAGATAATGCCCAGCAGCATTCCGGCGGCGTCCACCACGGGCAGGCCGTTGAAACGGTTGTCCAGCAGAATGCGGGAAGCTTCGGTGACAGATGTCTCCGG
>CASQEL010000377.1 GCA_949427775.1 uncultured Desulfovibrionaceae bacterium | reverse complement strand
ATCGTGGCCCCCCGCTCCTTAGCCGCTTCCAGCGCCAGGAAAGGCGGCCCCAGACAAGGACCGGCCTCAGGGTCCAGACCGCACTCGCCCACATAGCCGATGATCTCGGCGCGAGGCAGGCTTTCAGCCAGCAGGCGGCGGACCTTTCCGGCTCTGTCCGCGCCGATGAGCAGCACCCGCAGCGGATGGATCAGAGATTCGGCGTTGCGGTTGTAGAAATACCGCCACCCCACAGAAAACAACGCCGACAGGGCGAAGAGCGCAAGCAGGGTTTCCCGGTCGAAACGCCAGTGATCAAAGGTATACGAAGCGGTAGCCGAGGAAACGATGCCCAGCACGCAGGCCAGGGACACCCGGATCACGGTGTCCCGAAAATCCTCCTGCCCCACGCTGTAGGCGTCCAGGATATAAAAAAACAACAGGTAGAAAAACAGGGTGAACAAAGATGCGCCGGTGTAGTCCTGGAACACGAACAAATCCGGCTCCAGCGTCAGTTCTCCGCTTATGAACAGCGCCGCCACAAGACAGAAAGCGTCCAGAACCTGCAAAAGGCCCATGCGGTAGTTGCTTATCACATTCAGTCTCCGGGTTATACACTGCGAGGCCGCCCTGACGGCGGACGGGCCACATCGCCCAATCCGGCCCGAAAGGACGTGCGGCTTTGCGCCGCGGCGAATCTGATCCCTGCACGTTACATGACGCCATGTCGCTCTGTTTCAGATGCGCCCGTCCCGGCCGGCCTCCGGGACAACCCCATGACGGACATGATGTGTTCCGCCACCTTTTCCGCATCAAACTCCGCTTCCGCCAGACGACGGCCTTCAGCCCCCATGCGCGCGACAAGCGAGGGATCTCTGATGAATCTTTCCATGGCCAGGGCCAAAGCCCCGGGATCGCGCAAAGGCACGCGAAAACCGTTGACCCCGTCCTCCACCACTTCCCGGCAGCCGGGAGCGTCCGTCACCACCGCGGGGCGGCCCATGCTCATGCCCTCCATAATCGAACAGGGCGTGCCTTCGCGCCAGGAGGGCAGCACGATCACGCTGGCCGCCGTCAGATAGGGACGCACATCGCGTGTCTCTCCAAGATATTCCAGACGACCGTCTTTCTGCCATTCCTCCATGACCTTCAGCGGCACGCTGCCCAATCCCTGTTCGGGCGGCCCCAGTACCTGAAATCGTGCATCGGGATAACGGATTTTGAGTCTGCGCGCGGCTTCGGCAAACTCCGGCAACCCTTTGGCCTCCAGCAGACGCCCCACCAGCAGAAACGTCAGCGGATCAGTCACCGGATCCGCCGGGGCGAAACGCCGGGTATCCACTCCCGTGCCCCGGCATAACACTACCTCGGACGAGGGACGCAGAATGCCCGCCCGGCGGAAAGCCAGGATGTCGTCTTTGTTCTGGAAAAAAACGGTCTGCGCGCCCGACAAAGCCACCCGGTATAACAACGAAGCCAGTTTGTTGATGCACTTTTTCGCGAAGCTGTCCGCCTCGAAGGCATAGCCCAGGCCGGTGATGGTCGCGAAAATATGCGGCACGCCGGACACGCGGGCGGCGATGCAGCCGTATATGACCGGCTTGATGGTGGAAGCGAAGAGCATTTCGGGCCGTTCTTCCCGGAACAGGCGTACCAGGGCGCCGATGGTGGCGAAATCACGCGCCGGGTTCAGTCCCTTGCGATCCAACGGATAGTACCGCAGTTCCACTCCCTGCGCGCGCAGAGCTTCGTCGCCCTCGGCGTCGCCTTCGGGCGCCAGGCACAACACCTCATGCCCGGCCGCCCGCATATGCCGGATCAAAACGCTCCAGAAATTGACCAGAGCCCTGGACTGATTACCCAGCACCGCAATTTTCATATGTTCTCCCCGGACCGAATCCGCTCCCATATGCCTGTTATCCCACCTTGCGTGAGCAACAGATTTCCACTGCCATCCTGCACCACGGCAGCGCAAAATTCAAAAAATCTGATGACGCAAACCATGTCAAGAGAAAAAACGGATTGAGACGTTCACTTTTTTACTGAACGTTTTTTCTTAATTATCTGAAAGTAAAAAATAATTTTTTGAGAAAGCATCATAACGGCGAATGTCTCAGCGGATTTTTCCGGTCGCGGCGTCTTCATCATAACAGGGAGTCGGCTGAAAAAACCATGATACGGTGTGCGGAATCAACCTTGCCGGAATCGAAAGGCATTTCGGCAAGACGTCCTTTTTTATGTACGGGAGAGAGTCGGCATAACGACGCGGGAACTTTTCTGATCGCCTGTGGACGATCCCGAACCTGCCGGGATGGCTTTCAGATGTATGGGGGGATGCTCATCGACAGACGCACTGTCGATGACGCCTCGAAAAGCAATACAGCAAAGCG
>CASQEL010000376.1 GCA_949427775.1 uncultured Desulfovibrionaceae bacterium | reverse complement strand
TCCATGCAAAATATATCCAGTAACGCTCTGCTGCGCTTGCCGCAGGTACTCGCGCTCATTCCCGTCAGCCGCAGCGCGTGGTGGGCGGGCTGCAAGAGCGGTCGTTATCCGAAACCCGTCAAACTCGGCCCGCGCACAACGGCGTGGAAGGCGTCGGATATTGCCGCGCTTCTGGAAAAGCTCACCGCCGAACCGGAGGAAAAATGAGCATCGTTTTTTCCCCGGCTCTTCGTTCGTCACACCCGCATGGAAGCCGGAAGCGGACATGCCGTCAAGGCCAAGCCCTGTCGGGCCGCTGCGCGGGCCTTGACGTTCATGCCCTGGCTTCCGGCCTCATACACTCGCGGGCGACGGACGAGGAAGCCTCCGGCGGGGGCTCAGTCAAAGGAAGTTCGCAGGCCAAAAGCACAAAGGCAACAGTACAAGAAGGTGGTTCTCGCTTATCACGTTTTTTCCGCATACCGACACGCGGCGGGAACGATACATGCAAATCTGTCCCAGCGTATGCTTCACAGATTCTTCCCGATACATGCGGCATGGCCTCCCGTCCGGCGTTCAGATGCCCGCGCCGTCATGTGCATCATGCTGACCATAGTGTGAACCGGATATTGATTGAGCGATGTTTGCATAGCGCACAGTCGTTCGCCGCATACCGCCTCCTCATGTGCCGGATATTTATCTTGAGCCGTCAGTATACCCACCAGCCACACGCCGGATACAGCTCCGTCCCACACCCGATACACAGCCACCACATTCCCGATGCCCGCATCATGCGTCCCCGTTTTCGCACGGATGCCTGTTCATTCGTCCGACCTTGTCTCCGAGGGCCAGCCTACGTTTCGTCTATACGCTGCGCGTATAGCTTCACGGCTGGCAAGGGGCGCTGCCCCTTTGAACCCCGCAAAGGCAAAAGGCAGGGAAAGCGGTGAAGCGCGTCAAGCCTGTTCGCAACGCCGCCGTCATCGTACGCGTGTACCCAGAGGAGCGTGACATCCTCCGCTTCAACGCCGCGCTGCACGGCATGAGCATGTCGGAGTACATCCGCCAGACCTGCCTTGGCATCCGCCTGCGGAAAACGCCGGAAGAGAAACGGCGACTGCGTGAACTGGCCCGCATCGGCGCGAACATCAACCAGCTTGCAAGATGGGCCAACACCTACAAGCGGGCGGCGGAAGCCGTGGAGGTATTGGCGGCGCTGGCGGGCATCGAGCGGCGCATAACCGCGTTCGCATCGTGTGTCCCAACGGAAGATGAACCGGAGGCGGAGCCATGCTGATGAAAGTCTTCCCGCATGGCACAGGAGAAGGCGACAAGCCCAGCCGCTATCTTGTCCGCCCGGATTATCCGGGGAGAGACACAGCCCCGCCCCATGTGCTGCGCGGCGATCCCGCCGTGACCCGCGCGCTTGTCGACAGCATAGACCGACGCTGGAAATTCACCTCCGGCGTTCTGTCGTGGCACCCGGATGAACAGGTGAGCGAGGCACAGGAGGAGGAAGTCATGAACGCCTTTGAGCGCGTGGCCTTCGCCGGACTGGACGCCGACCAGCGCAATATCCTCTGGGTACGGCATACCCACGCCGGACACCACGAGCTGCATTTTCTGATTCCGCGACTGGAACTTTCCAGCGGCAAGGATTTCAACGCCTGCCCGCCGGGCTGGCAAAAGGACTTTGATGTCTTCCGCGATCTGTTCAACTGGCGCGAAGGCTGGGCGCGGCCTGATGATCCGGCGCGAACGCGGGATGAGCTTCCCCAAAAGGCCGACCTGTTCAGGGCGCGAATGACTCGATGGGGCAAGGAAATCAGGGAAAGCGACCGCGACCGGGCCAAAGAGGTCATTCACGCCTTTCTCAGGGAGAAAGTGACACAGGGGCTTGTCCGCAACCGGGAAGATGTTCTGAACGCCTTGAAAGAACAGGGCTTGCGCATCAACCGCGAAGGCAGGGATTACATCAGCGTCATTGCCCCGGACAGCGGTATGAAGATGAGATTCAAAGGCGGTTTTTACGCCGTCGGCTGGACGCCCAAAGCCACTCAAGAGGAAGAGTCGGAAGAAAGGAAGAAGGAAACGGCACGGCGCATGGTCGCCCGCCTGCAACCGGCTTTTGAGCGCGTCGTTGAAAAACGCGCCGCCTGCAACATCAAACGCTATCCGGCAAAATGGAACCGGCTTCCCGACGAGGAAGCACTCCTTTTGCCCCAGCTTCAGGAGGATACCATTCATGACCGAAACCGAACGGATGCTGATGCAAAGCCTGAAACGGATGGAGGAGAACTGCAACGCTCGGCTGACGGCCCTCAGCACGAGACTGGACATGCAGGAGGACAAGCAGATGTTGATTCAGACGGAACTTCGCACCTTGAAGCGATTGTT
>CASQEL010000375.1 GCA_949427775.1 uncultured Desulfovibrionaceae bacterium | reverse complement strand
GAAAACCGCGTTTTTCGGCGAATGATCTTGATGCAAAATACGAAGTATTTTGTGTGATGCAGTACTATGTCCACAAACGCGCCCATCCCGGTTTGGCAAAGCCGTGCCTGCGGCAAAGCCATTGGCGCAGGCACCACGGGGTTTCGGGCATATCCGCCCATGCCCGCACCGCACGCAGAGCGGCGGCATCCATCCGATCTTCAAAGCGCCGCAACAACGTGCGCGCCTGCCGTTGCGAGCGGCGGGCGCGTTCCCGTGATGCCGCCAGACATTGCAAAAAGGCGGTTTTCCGCCCCCTCGCCCCCAGCGTATTGGCTTCATGCTGTCGATAGTCCAGCAATGGCTCATGGATATAGTGCGTAGCGCCAAAGCAGGAGGCCACCAGCAGGAGCCACCAGTCGTGCATGAAAATCTCTTCCGCCGCCGGGAGCGGCAGCGCCAGCCGCCGCAAGGCGGCGTTGCCCAGACACGTGCATCCCAGAGCGTGAGACATGACCAGCACTTGCCGCAAATCCCGGCCCCAGTGGGGCGGCAGGCCAAGGCCGCGCAGGAAGGAGGCGCGCAACGGGCGGCCCCGGGCATCCACGCAGCGCGCGTCGGCGCAGACAAGCAGCGGTCTGCCGACGCCGTGGCGGCGCTCCAGCAGGCGCATGGCCTGCATGGATCGGGTCAGTTTGCGCGGGTACCAGATGTCGTCCTGATCGCACAGGGCAAAGTAGCCGGACGTGTTTTCCTGCTCGCTCAGACGCAGCAGACGATTCACATTGCCCACAACGCCAAGATGCGGTCCCGTGTGCAGGGCAATGTTGCCGTGCCGGGCCGCATAGGATTGGGACAGACGCCAGGTGCCGTCGTCGGAAGCGTCGTCATGGACAAGGATGCGGATGCTCGCTCCCTGCTGGGCCAGCAGCGAATCCAGTTGCGCCCGCAAAAAGCGCTCGCCGTTCCATGTGGGCAGCAGAACGTCTATGCAAGGTGTGCCGAGACTCATACGCGCGCCGCGGGCTGAACGCCCCTTGCTCAGACAAGACGGTTTTCGGCCAGTTCCGCCGCATCCAGAAAGGGGGCCATGTCATCCAGGGCCGGGGAAATCATGGAGCCGTCCGGCAACGCGCGTGAAGCCAGTTTGGGGGCGAACTGCTGCGCGGGGTCCAGCATGATTTCATAAAAGGCCGGTCCGCCCTGTTCGAGGCAGTCGGGCAGCAGACGGTCAAGCTCCGCATGGGAGGCAATGCGCCTGCCCGCAAAGCCCAGGGCCTCGGCCAGCTTCATGAAATCGGGCAGAGACACGCCGTTTTCCGGCCCGCTGCCGAACGTATTGTCCGCAAAATAGGCGGATTGGGTCATGCGGATGGACAGATAGCCCCGGTTGTTGAGCAAAAAAACGATAATAGGCAGACTTTGGCCGATGATGGTCTGCAATTCCTGCAAATTCATCATGATGCTGCCGTCACCGGCCAGACAGACGAGCCGCCGCGCCTTGCCGCTGAGGGCCGCGCCGATGGCGGCGGGCAGGTCATAGCCCATGGAGGCGTCGCCCGAATTGGAAAAGAGGCGCACCCCCCGCCGCATACGCCCCGCCTGGGCGCTGACCACGGCGGCGGTGGCATTGGCCGCTACCACAACGTCGCCCTGTTCCAATATACGGAAGAGACGGCTCATGAAATAGTAGGGGTTGACCAGGGGCGAGGTCAGATGGCTCTCTTGCAGCACCGGATAGCGGGCCACCCTTTGGCCGCACCAGGCCAGCCAGTCCCTGTGCTCCGGCAGAGGTCGCCAGTCCTCGCTTGCCTCAAGCAGCAGGGGCAGGAAATCCCGCAAGTCGGCCTGCACGGCAAGGTCGTTGCGCAGCGTGGGCTTGGCAAGCTCGGCGCTGTCCGCGTCCACCTGCGCTTTCCAGGCACGGCAAGCGAAGGCTTCCCAGTTGTAGCCTGTTTGACGGATATTGCAGCGGCAGCCGAGAATGAGCAAAAAATCCGCATTCTGCACCGTGAAGTTGCCCGCCCGGTCGCCCACCGTGCCGGGACGGCCCGCGTAGCAGGGATGGTCGTCAGGCACCAGGTCATAGGCGTTCCAGCCGCCCACCAGAGGAACACGCAGCCGTTCGCCCAGGGTGCGGAATCCCTCTTGCAGATCGCAGAGGTGTATGCCCGTGCCCCCCATGATGACCGGTCGCCTGCTTGCGCGCAGACGTTCCAGAATGGCGTCGATCGCGCGGCGTATGACATCCTTGCCGGCCAGGGTAAAGTCCGCCAGACTGTTGCGGGCAAGATCCGGATCGCCCCGCAGTTCAAGCAGATCCTGCGGGTCGGCGGCATTCCAGTCATACAGATGGTCCGCGTCTATCCGCGCGCCCTGTATGTCCATGGGCACGTCAA
>CASQEL010000374.1 GCA_949427775.1 uncultured Desulfovibrionaceae bacterium | reverse complement strand
ATCTTGGTAACCGCCCGGGCCGCGTGGATTACGCTGTTCATGATCACCAATGTTCCCCGCCCCCGGCACTCCGGCGACAGCGCGGCCCGCACCGCGCAGATGAGGTTATGCGGCCCGTCCGGACTGATGTCCCCGGCATTGCACATGGCGCCGGTAACGCAGACAGGTTTGTCCGAAGCCAGAAACAAGTCCAGAAAATAGGCGCTCTCCTCCAATGCGTCCGTACCGTGAGTGACCACCACCCCGGCGACATCTTCTTCCGCAAGCGCCTCCTCGACGACCAGAGCCAGATCCCGCATGCGCCGCGGCGTCATCCAGCAACTGGGAATATTGGAAAACTCCCGCACTTCCAGCGGACAAAGTTCCCGTAACGGCGGTGCGGCTTCCAAAAGTTCCCTTCCGCTGACGGCGGGCGCCGCGCCGTTTTTTTCCCGGTCATAGCGCATGGCTATCGTGCCGCCCGTAGTGACAATGACGACTTTCCGCTGCATCGCAATACTTCTCCCGCTCTCTGTACCGTTACAGCATGTACGCTTTGAAAGTATCCCTCGTTCGCCCTGGGCTGATTTCCCGTCTTTGCCGGAGCAACATCGGCATGGCGTGTGCCTGATTTCATTTGGCACACGCCATAGCGCATACGCCCCGCGCCGGAACGGACAATGCCGCACTCCGGACCGTCAGAAAATTTGGGCTCGCCCCTTTCCCGCCAGGAGCGATCTGTCTTTCACGGAACGCCGCGCGCTTCTCCCGGCCCGAAAACAGGGCGGTCCCCGCCGTGACGACCGGGGACCGCCGAGAACAAACAATCGCGAAACAGGATCAGCCTTCCAGTTCGCGACCTTTTTTGTCCGCCGCCAGAATGGCGTCGATGATATGCCCCTGCAGGGCCGTGCGATCCATATGATTGATGGCCTCAATGGTGACGCCCGCCGGAGAGCAGACCTGATCCCGCAGCTCGGTCAGGGAATGTTCCGAAGCGGCCGCCATGCGCACCGAACCTTCAAACAGCCCGATCACCATCCGCAACGCCTCGGCGCGAGGAAATCCCAGGGTCACCCCGGCCTGCACCACGGCGTTCATGAACTGGAACACGTAGGCCGGTCCCGCGCCCACCAGGGCGGAAAAGGCGGTGAAACTCTTTTCGGCCAACTCCAGCGTCGTGCCGATGGCGCCGAACAGTTCGTGCACCAGGGTCTTCTGGGCGTCGGAAAGGTTCGGGTCCTCCAGACACAGACCGAACATCCCCGCCCCCACCAGAGCCGGGGTGTTGGGCATGACGCGGACCACGGGGCAGATGCCCTCCACCGCATCGCGCAGCGCGCCCAGCGTGACGCCCGCGGCAATGGAAATGACCAGCTTGTCCCTGGTGAGCTGGGGCAGTATGCGCCGGAGCGCGTCTTCCACCAGATAGGGCTTGAGTCCCATGATGATCACGTCGCTGCCCCGCACCAGCGACGCCGCGTCGGCCATGGCCTTGACGCCCTTGGCCACCAGGGGACGCAGCCGTTCCCTGGTGCGGTTGTGCCCATACAACGTATACGAGGTGCGTTCGGCAAGCCCGGCCATGATGGCCCCGCCCATGTTGCCGCAGCCGATGCACCCTATGCTGCGCACGATATCCGCCATCAGCCCACCAGCTCCAACGCGTTGAAGAAGTACCCGATTTCAAACGCCGCCGTTTCCGGAGCGTCGGAACCGTGCACGGAATTGGCCTCCAGGCTGACCGCGTATTTTTTACGGATGGTGCCCTCGGCCGCATTGGCCGGGTTGGTGGCCCCCATCAGCTCACGGTAGCGGGCGATGGCGTTTTCTCCCTCCAGCACGGAACAGACCACAGGACCGGAGCACATGTACGTGGTCAGGCTGTCGAAAAAGGGACGTTCGCGGTGCACCGCGTAGAATCCTTCCGCCTGGGCTTTGGTCAGGCGGATCATCTTCATGCCCACCACCTTAAGACCCGCGCCCTGAATCATGGACAGGATCTCCCCGGCAAGATTGCGGCTGACGGCATCAGGTTTGATAATCGAAAAGGTACGCTCCAGCATGGCATACTCCTCAAGGTTTGATGTCATGGTTCACAGCGCCGGGCAACGGATTCACTCCCGCCGGGCCGACTTCGCGGGGCCAGACCAGTTGACGCAACGGGACGACAGGCACGCTTCCGCTCCGCACGCGGCTCCACTCCCGCAACGCGGCGATGGTCGCCGGCAGAGGATGGCCGATGGCGATGGCCTGACCGTGAGTGCGCGCGTACTGCGCCGCCTTGTCCAGTTGGGCAAGAATACCGGCTTTATCCGGAACAGTATCCAGAAATACGGCCCGGCGCACAGTGGGCAGACCGGCCGCGCGGGCCACATCATACAGCATGGACGCGGGGTGTGTCAC
>CASQEL010000373.1 GCA_949427775.1 uncultured Desulfovibrionaceae bacterium | reverse complement strand
TGGATGCGGTTTTTTTCCCGGCCGCGGGCTTGGCGGTCGTCTGCTTGGGGGTAGTGTCCGCCGCGCTTTCGACGGTCGAAGCCTTGGTGTTCTTTTTCTTGGTGCTCATGAGCTATGCCCCCTGGTCCTTGATGGCCGCCAGCACGATGGCGCGGATGTCGAGATGCACGGGGCACTGGCTGATGCAGCGACCGCAGCCGTTGCAGGAAAAGACCCCGTTCCAGGTGATCGGATAGTTGCTGAACTTGTGGGAAATGCGGTTGCGCATGCGCAGGGCCTTGGCCATGCGCGGATTGTGGCCGCCGGCCTCGCGCGTGAACAGCGAGGACATGCAGGTATCCCAGGTGCGCAGACGGCGGCCGGGCTGTCCGTTCAAGCCCTCGCCTTCATCCGTGATGTTGAAGCAGTAGCAGGTGGGGCACATGTAGGTGCAGGCCCCGCAGGACAGGCACTGCGCCGTCTGCCGCTGCCAGAACTCCGTATCGGTGAAGCGCGCCGCGAGGCGATCCTTGGCGGCGCTCAGATCCGGCGCGGGCGGCATGCCGTCCAGGGCCGCCTGACGGGCGGCGCGGGCGGCGTCCAGGCGCGATGCGCCGTCGGGCAGGGCGGTCGCGGCCAGCAGGGTTTCGCCTTTTTCCGTGATCGCTTCCAGCACGTAGCCCTCCGTGCCGTCTTCTCCCCGCACAGCGGTCATGAGCACGTCCGAGCCCTCGCCGTCCGCCGGACCTGATCCCACCCAGTGGCAGAAACAGGTGGCGCAGCCCGCGTTGCAGGTTTGGGTGATCACGGTCAACCGTTCGCGCCGGGCCTGGTAGTAGGGACGATCCAGCACGGCGAAACCGCGCGCGTCGCATGGCCGTCCACCCACCACCACGGTGGGCCGGGCCTCGGGCGTGTCGTCCAGCGACAGCGTCACGCGGTCCGGCGTTTCCGGATCCTTGGTCCGGCTGTACGTCATGAGCGTTTCGCAGGGAGGCAGCACGGCTTCCTTGGGGGAAACCGTAGCCCGCTCCAGGGTGAACTCCGCGCCGGGGGCGTAGGGAGCGAACACCACGGCGCGCCCGCGACGCATGGGAACCAGCACGCGGGTCGGCGTGTCGCCCTTCTGTTGCAGCAACCCGGTCAGAAACTCCGGCAAGGCGGCAGCGGTCACATAGCGTATGGTGCTCATTTCCAGTCCCTCTCGTGAATATTCTTTTCTTCCACTTCATAGCCCAACAGCGGCGGTGTGGCGTCGGCGCGCATGCCTGCCGCATAGCCGCTGAAGAGCGTGCCCACGGCCCGGGCTATCTGCTGGCGCAGGGCCAGAATGGGGATGCCCACGGGACAGGCCCGCTGGCATTCGCCGCAGCCCGTGCAGCGCCCGGCCAGATGCAGGGCGTGGATGGTCTGGAAAAAGAGTTTTTCGCGGACGCTGTCGTCCTGCGTCAGCCAATGGGGCTCACGGGATTCCGCCACGCAGAAATCGCGGCAGACGCACATGGGACAGGCGTTGCGGCAGGCATAGCAGCGCAGGCAACGTTCCATGTGCCCGCGCCAGAACGACAGTCGTTCCGGCAGGCTCATGGAATCCAGCAACGCCAGTTCGGGCGGCGTGGGCGTCTGGGACGGCGGCGTGAAGGGTTCGGGCGCGCCCGCGCGGACATCGGCCTGCACGGCGGCGGGGGTCATGCAGGTGCGGCATTTTCCCTGGGCGTATTCCGGCAGGGGAAAGCGATGTTCCCTGCCGTCCGCCGTAACGATGGCCGCGTCGCCCGCATAGGTCACGCTGTCGATGCTGCGGTAGTCTCCCAGCGCCGCGTCCACCCGCGCCATATCCAGCGTGCCCTGGCAGGGCATGCCGAAGATGGTCACGTCGTCGCGGTTGATCAGATTTTCCTGCAGCAGTTCCACCACCGAGCGGGAATCGCAGCCCTTGACCACCACGCCCACTTTCTTGCCTTTGTAGGAGGGCAGATAGGTGGCCGGATTGGGCGTATTGAAGGGCCCCCATGTCAACTTGTCCACATCTTCGGGCGTGCGCATGAACAAGGGCGCGGCATGGGCCGCGTCGTATCCCTGCTGCCAGCCGATGACGCACTCCAGTTCCGGCAGCTTTTCCCTGATGGCGGTTTTGAGTTCCTCCAGCGGCGCGTTTTGGCCCGTGCCCAGCGGGCGCAACGGTTTCAGGGTCATATCCGCCAGACGGAGCAGCGGTTCGGCATCCTCGATGCGCGGCGCGGGACCGAGCTTGTGGATCTGCTCCGTGAATTTGGTCACCACCTGCTGCCATTTCTGGCCTTCGGAAGCCGAAACCCAGGTATAGGCGAAGCGGTCGCCGTCGATGCCCAGCACGGGCAGAAACTGCTTGAGCACTTCCAGTCGCCGCCGGGCATAGAAGTTCCCCGCGGCGT
>CASQEL010000372.1 GCA_949427775.1 uncultured Desulfovibrionaceae bacterium | reverse complement strand
TTGTCAATAAAAATACATAAGTATATATACTACCTCCATGAAGGAGAGGACTTTTACCTTTTTTGAAATGAGCAAGAGAAAGCGTGCGTTCCTTTCCGCGTGTATTCTTTGTCACGTGTCTTTGCCAAATAGCTTACCCCATAAACGGCGTTATTGATCTGTTCCTGAGCATCAGGAGCATTACGGTCAATCATAATTCCTTTTTCTCCATTGCTTTTGGGAAAATAGACAAGTCCGTCCTGTTCCGTGTCGAAAAGACGTTTCACATGGCGCTCCAGAGAGTGCAGGAAGCTATAGCCGTTTGGAAGATGGCAATATGATAATGAGGATGCCTTTGTGTGGAAGGAGGCTGCCCGGCAGCGACTGCTCTAATCTTGTATGCCCTCCGGAATATTTTTCCTGTTGTTTCCAATAGTTGAAACGATCCCTTGCCGTGCTGTCCGGAAAGGGAGCGTTTCTCGCGTTATTCTGTCGTCCGGGTCTTCTGAACCTGAGCAACAGCGGAAAGCTCTACGGCAGCGGTTTGACGCCGCCCTTGCGTCCGAGGCGGAAGCCGACGCGGTACAGATCCGGCATGTTGAAACGTCCGTCCCCCAGCGTCATGCAAAAGCCCAGCCGCTCAAGCAGCTCCCGCACATCCTGCCAGCGCTGTGACGCAAATTCCGGCGGCGCGTACCGCGGATAGTTGTCAACCAGTTCTTTCGGCCCTTTCGGATACCTTGTTTCCCACAGGGCTTGCACCTCCTCAGAGGGGCAGGGAACAGTCATGCCCTTCAGGGGAGTAAGCAGATCCCCGACCCAGGGATTGTCTTCCTTCATTTCATTGACGCGAATTTCCGAGGCGGTCTGCACACCGTTTTTAATGCTTTCATAATGGATGGCATAGGCGGCATCGTGGTGATTTTCGCGGGAATCGTCGCAGGCGCGACGGATGGCAGCCAGAAAGGAGCGGGGCGATGTCTGCCGGCGAGCATCGGCAAGATGCCCGACCGTCCAGATGTAGGGAATGCCGCGACGTCTGTCCTTGCCCATGTAGGGGCCGGTCAGCGCATGGAAGAGCGGCCGGAGGGTATCGTCAGTCAGTACGGTCGTGTGGCGGAACAGCCAGACGCCCTCCTTTTCGACAAGATCCCCCGGCAGGTATTTATCAAAGACCGCACGAAGCATCTCGCCGTTTTGGCCCGCGCCGTTGCAGAGGCGCTTCCAGAGCAGGGCATAGAGTTCGGCCCGCTTCCAGGAAAGCTCAACCCGCGTGGCAAGCAGCTTTGAGGCATCGGGAAAGGTAAAGACAAGCCGGTTGTAGTGGTCTTCCCGCAGGAAGATCTTTCCCTTGATATGAGAATAGGTGGAAAGTTGCAGCGTCGTTCGCAGCAGGGCCGTGGTAAGGTCGTCAATATCCTTCCACGATTCGGCAACGCGATCCAGCGCGTCAAAAAGCGCCAGGAGGCGCGTACCGGCCGCGGCAAGCGCCCTGTTGGCTTCAAACAGAAATCTGTCTACAGCTTCGGGAGCTCGTGACACTGCCGCGACATCTTCTTCCCATGACCGGGAGGCGAACGGACAAAGCGGGGCGGCCTCCGGTTGGGCGGCGACCGCCCGCAGCAGAACGGCCCGCCAGATATCGGCGGCATTGTATGTTTGCAGCAGGAAGGAAAAAAGCCCGGAACCGGGATAGGCGTCTGGATTTTCCCTGTTCGTATAGCCAATGAAAACTCGGACATCCGCCAGTTCGGGAACATCCTGTTCCAGCATTTTCCGAATGGCTTCCTGTTGCAGGGCCTGTGTCCAGAAGGTTTTGCCGACTCCGCGCGCGCCGATCACCAGCAGCGTCTGGGGACGCAGCGCCCGAATATGCGAGGGGGGCGTAAAGACCCCGGCAGGCGTCGGTGTATCGTCATTTTCCGCAGTTATGGGAAGGTCTTCTGTGACTGCTTTCAGTGCCTCCTGAAGGTCGGATACGGAAGTATTCATGCCTGCTCTCCGAAGAAAGTATCCAGACTGGACAAAAAAGGAAAAGTTCCCTTTATCTGTGCCGCATCAAGCGTGCTTTCCAACGTATGCAGCTGCGTTATGGCGCTCAGGCCCTGATGCCAGTGAATGATCCACGGACTATGCGGAGCTTCCACGTCGTCACGATCAAAACTGAAGGCATCGCTTTGTCTCTCCTCTCCCGCAGGCAGAGCATCGTAAAGCTGTTCCCTGAAACAGTCCCAGGCATTTTCCCGCAGGCGCTGCATATAGGGCTGATTGTCTTCAAGAGGGGGAATCATGGCGGCGACCATTTGCAGAGATTCCCGAATGTTCCGGGCCTGTCCGATAGTATTCCAGTGATTGAACAGGATGGAATAACCTGTCCACGTCTGTGTGCCTTCCAGCGCAAAGAGCAGCACCAGCCGGGGAGCAAGATCAA
>CASQEL010000371.1 GCA_949427775.1 uncultured Desulfovibrionaceae bacterium | reverse complement strand
TCGGCAAGATCCTGGCTTTTCAGCCTTTCCGAGTATTCTCTGAATCGGCGGTTCCAGTTTTGCCCGGTGGACACGGGGCAGTCTCCAGCCTGGGCCAGACTGTCCAGGATTTCTCTGGCATGCTCCGTTGTGGTCAGGCGTCGCAGCCCCACATTGGCCGCATTATTGACAGGAACCATCAATGTGACGTTGTTTGCCATGATGCGCACGATGTAAAACTCGCACACCGCACCGCCCACCTCCTGGTGATCGATGCGCTCGATTCTGCCCACCCCCTGGGCCGGATAGACGACAAGATCTTCGGGGTTAAACAAAGCGGTACTCCTCTCGGCATATTCTCAGCGGATACCACCGGAGTGCCGACGACCGTACCGGACAAGCCGGTACGGAAACGCGGCGGGCATCGCTCCCTGAAAACCGGATGGCGCGGGAAACGGCACTCCGGTGTCGAGGGGTTGCGCGACATGACCCGACTACGTGTTTCGGGGAAAGCTCGCGGAGCGTTTTCGGAGCGGCAGGGCCCCGCAACCGTCGCGAATCGGGCTGCCCGCCGGTTCGTGACGCTGCCCGAGGGCAACGGTAGAGGCGCAGTCCGCCTCCTTTTTCGAGGGGCGTCTGCATCTCTCGATGTTCCACAGCCTGTTTTGCCGTGCGGACTCAATCCTGCCGAGACGCTTGTCAGGCGAACCTTTTGAGGCCGCCGGGGCATTTGCGACAACGCATTTTGAAAACACTCTAATGAACTACCTATTCTTGTACCGTAGCCCATTGCGTCAAAGGAGTCCAGTGGAACCCTCTTCGCCGTGCTCTTCCTGAAGCGGAGAGAAAGGCATTGCTCCACAGCCGTCCGGAAGATGCGGCGCCTTCGGCATCGATGCACCGGAAAAAATCATGCCCGGAGCGGAGACGTCGGGCGCGCGCTGTTGGCGTATTGCGTGGCCGCCGCCGCCCCCTTGTCCGCAAACAAGTGCACCGTCCGTACAGCAGCCCGCAACACGTCGGGCAGCAACAATGCGGCATCAGATCCGGGACGGCCGAGTACCCATCCTGTAACATCGCCCCGCACGGGAGGACGGCCTATGCCGATCCGCAGACGGTGAAACTCCGGCGTGCCCAGGTGTTGCGTGATGGATTTGAGTCCGTTGTGTCCGGCATTGCCGCCGCCGATTTTGAAGCGCAGCCGGCCCGGTTCGAGATCCAGTTCATCATGAATGACGATCAGGGCGTCGGGGGCGATGCGATGCCACGCCATAAGCGGTTGGACGGATTCTCCGCTCAGATTCATGAATGTCTGCGGTTTGGCCGCCAACCACCAGCGTTCGCTGTCGGGCAGGGTGCAACGCCAGAGCTCGCATTTGAATTTGTTGCCTGAAAGCTTTTCCATACGCCCTGAGCGGTCTGCCGCGTCCAGAAGGGCGTCCAGAACGGCAAAGCCCATGTTGTGGCGCGTGCCTTCATACCGGCGGCCGGGATTGCCCAAGCCTACGAGAAGTCCTGCATAGTTCATATGCCGTATCCTTGGTGAGAACAGGGAGTTTCCAGAACCAGGGGGAGACCGTATCCGGCGCAGCGCGCCGTGATGTTCGCCGCAATTTCCGCGGCGCGTCGCGGCGTCAGGGGAGCGAGGTGGCCGCCGCCTGAAAGCAGCATCAGTTCCTTGGCGGGCGCTTTGACGCAGTCCAGCATGGTTCGCATGAGTTCCGGGGGGAACAGGGCATCATTGCGGGCGCTGATGACCGTCAGCGGACATTGGATGACGCCTTTCGTGCAGGCGGCGCTCAGGTCCGCGGTAAACAGGCTGACCACAAAGTGCAGGGGATAGCTCAGACGCGTGTCTCCCACGGAACGCGGCATGGATTCAGCCCCGGCGAAAACCCGGCTGAGGTTCAGATACATGGGGATAATGACGGGCAACCGGGGGAAGAAGCGATCCGCTGTGTGGAGAATGTGCAGAATGCGCTCTCTATGGTGCAGCCGGCGCGCGAAACGGGTAACTTCTCCGGCTCGAGGGTGCTGCGGCAACAACGTGCAGAGGGAGAAGGCGGCGGCGATCCGGGGATCCGCCGCCGCGTGGGCCAAGGTCAGAATGCCCCCCTGACTGTGCCCCGCGACCGCTACGGGGCCGCCCCAGTGTTCCAGCACCCAGCTGACGGCGTCCAGTCCGTTCCGGAGAATGTCATTGAAAACAAAACGCCGCTTGATTCGGGGACTTTCGCCGTGGCTGAGCGGATGAATACCCACCACATTCATTCCTCCGACGCATAAACGCGTCAGAAGATCCTCATACAGCAGCGGGGAAGCCATGGTGCCGGGATAAAATACCAGTGTGGCGGCCCCGGGATGTCGCTTCCATAGAGAAAGAACGATGGGAACGCCGCAGGATGTAATGGTCGTTTTTTCAATCCGGGGAATGAATGCGC
>CASQEL010000370.1 GCA_949427775.1 uncultured Desulfovibrionaceae bacterium | reverse complement strand
GGCGTTTGGCGATGGCCGGAGCGCGTTCGTCGCGTTCCGAAAGCGGCTTGAGCGTGATGGTCAGGCGCGAGGCGTTGAGAGTGGCGTTGATGCCGTCCACGCCCACAAAGACCGCCATGTCCGCCACGGCGGGATCGGCCATGATGCTATCGGCCAGCGCGTGCTGGCGCTCCACCATGGCCGGAAAGGAAATGCTCTGGCGCGCTTCCGCGATGCCCTGGATCACCCCGGTGTCCTGCACGGGAAAAAATCCTTTGGGCACGACGAGGTACAGAAGCACGGTCAACAGCAGAGTGCCTCCGGCCACGGCCAGGGTCAGCCCCTGATGGCGCAGCACCCAGTCCAGGCGTTGCTCGTACCAGTGCAGCAGCGCGGTGAAGAAGGTGCCGTGGCCGTCGGATTTTTTCACCACAGGCCGCAGGATTCGGGCGCACATCATGGGCGTGAGGGTCAGGGAGATGACCGCCGAAATCAGAATCGCCACGGCCAGGGTGACGGCGAATTCACGGAACAGCCGTCCGGCCACGTCGCCCATGAACAACAGGGGGATGAGCACGGCCACCAGAGAAAAGGTCAGGGAAATGATGGTGAAGCCGATCTGCCCCGCGCCGTGGAGCGCGGCGTGCAGCGGGTCTTCGCCGTCTTCCAGATAGCGGCTGATGTTTTCGATGACCACGATGGCGTCGTCCACCACAAAGCCGGTGGCGATGGTCAGGGCCATGAGCGTAAGGTTGTTCAGGGAAAACCCGGCGAGATACATGACGCCGAAGGTGCCGACCAGGGACAGGGGCACGGCCAGCCCCGGAATAATGGTGGCCGGAAGGTTGCGCAGGAACAACCAGATGACCAGAATCACCAGGGCGATGGCCAGCCCCAGTTCCAGCTGCACATCATGCACGGTGGCGCGGATAGTCACGGTGCGGTCCGTGACCACGCGCACCTCCACATTGCCGGGCAGGGTGGAGGTGATGCGGGGCAACAGTTCGGTGATGCTGTCGGCCACCTTGATGACGTTGGCCCCCGGCTGACGTTGCACGCTGAGCACGATGGCGGGCAGCAATGCGGCGTTTTTTCCGGGCACGCGTTCGGCGGTGAATGCCGCCAGGCGGATGTTTTCCGCGCCGTCCACGACTTCGGCCACGTCGCGCAGGCGCAGGGGCGCGCCTTCCCTGTAGCCGATGACCGTGTCCGCGTATTCCTTCGCCGACTTCAACTGGTCGTTGGCGTCCAGGGTGCTGGCCCGCTCCGGCCCGTCAAAGCTGCCCTTGGCGTCGTTGACGTTGGCCGCCGCAATGGCCGTGCGGACGTTCTCCATGGTCAGGCCGTTGCCCGCCAGAGCGCGGGGGTTGACCTGAATGCGCACGGCCGGGCGTTGGCCGCCGCTGAGCGTTACCAGTCCCACGCCGGGCAATTGCGAAATCTTTTGGGCCATACGTGTGTCCACCAGATCTTCCAGCCGGGTCAGGGGCATGGAATCGGAAGTCACGGCCAGGGTCATGATGGGCGGATCGGCCGGATTGACCTTGCTGTAGACCGGCGGCGCGGGCAGATCCGAAGGCAACAGATTGGAGGCCGCGTTGATGGCCGCCTGCACTTCCTGTTCGGCCACGTCCAGTTCCATGCGCAGATCGAATTGCAGGGTGATGACCGACGCCCCTCCGGAACTGACCGAGGACATCTGGTTCAGCCCCGGCACGCTGCCGAACTGGCGCTCCAGAGGCGCGGTGACCGACGTGGCCATGACGTCGGGGCTGGCGCCGGGATACAGGGTCAGCACCCGGATGGTGGGATAGTCGATCTGGGGCAGGGCGGCGATGGGCAGCAGGCGATAGGCCAGCACGCCGGAAAGGAGCAGAGCCGCCATCAGTAACGACGTGGCGATGGGGCGCAGGATGAAAACGCGGGAAATGTTCACCGGTCCCCCCGCGCGGGGCGCGTCGCGGCGGCGTCGGGCGAAGCCGCGCGCGCCGGAGTCGGTTGCGTCGTGCCGTCAGGCGCCTCTTCCGCATTGACGGTCAGGACTTTGATGCCGTCGCGCAGCCGGTCCAGGCCGTCGATGACCACCACCTCGCCGGGGGCGACGCCCTTGTCCGCCACTGCCAGCGTGCTGGTGTTCCAGCCCAGTTCCACCGGGCGGGTATGGGCCGTGCCGTTGCCGTCGACCACGTAGACGAAAGATCCCTTGGCTCCCAACTGCACGGCCGAGGCCGGAATGGTCACGGCATCCTTGAGCGTGCGCACCAGCAGCCGGGCATTGACGAACTGATTGGGAAACAACGTTCCGTCCGTATTGGGAAAACGGGCCTTCAGTTTGACTGTGCCTGTGGCGGTATCGATGCGGTTGTCCACGGTCAGCAGCGTTCCCGTGGCCAGGAGCGCTTTTTGTTCCCGGTCCCAGGCCTGGACCGGCAGCGGGTCGCCG
>CASQEL010000369.1 GCA_949427775.1 uncultured Desulfovibrionaceae bacterium | reverse complement strand
GCATCATGCCCCCGGCGGGGTGTGGGGCGGAGCCCCACATCTTTTGGAGCATTTTCAACGTGGAAATGTTCTATACCCTGTTGCACAGCGTCCTTCAAGGATAATATGGAGCGGCGGGTCGGGCGTTCCTGTCCTCGCGGACGGCGTTTTACTGAGGGCTGACCCTGGAGCAGATGCCGTGCTCTATGTCGCGGACGCTTCGGAGGCGCGACCGCTTTCCCGTGCTCTGGCAAGCCGTCGCCGGATTTCCGTCTGGACAAGGCTGCCGATGTCGGCGGCGAAAGGAGGCGTTCCCCCTTCTCCCCAACTGCCTTCCACAACATTGAAGAAATATTTGCTGCGTCCGATATATACCGTCACTGTGGGGTAGGCGTCTTTTTCCAGTGTGGCCAGATATCCCGAATCGCCCAACACAAAGGGGAATGTGGGCGGTGCATAGGGCACGCCGCGTTGTTCCTCGGCCATCAGGTTCACCAGCGGGGAGAAGGGGCGCAGCGCCTCGGGCAGGTGGAGAATATCTTCGGCCAGCCGGGAACAGAGGTGCACGCACAGCCGCCGGGGATCGCCGGGCCGGAAACGCGCGCGCTCCTTGCGCCATTCTTCACAAGCGCAAATCAACGAAACTCTCTGCATTTCCGACACGGCGGCGGCCGCATCGCGGGCGAGCCGGCGGCGCGGGAGTTTACGCATCAGAAAGTAGAAGGCGCTGCATAGCAAAACTGTACAGGCAAGCAGTATCAAGTATCCCAAGATGAGGCCTCACTGGTATGCCATCACGGCGTCGCGCCTTGGGTGCGGCGGTTTTCAGAGGATCGGGACATATGTTCCCATGCCTTGTGCGGCAGGTCAAGAGCATGTGTGTTCTGTCGCTCGGAAACATGCCTGCCCGGCGTCTTGCGCTTCCGCGCATGAGAGCATGTCGGCATGCGCGGCGTTGCGATGCCCTTTACGGTGGAGCATGCGGCGTTCTCGGATGGAGCCCCGGACTTCGATGTGCAATGCTTCATCCTTTTCAAAATACCTGTTGCAGTCTTGCGCGATCGCGCAGCACGGAGTCGGTGAGCATGCTCATGCTGTCGATAAGCAGGTTACGGAACGTGGCGGGGCCTCCCCCGACACGTTGCAACTTTTCACAGGCAAGCTCGCCGCATACCCCCATGGCCGCCGTGGCCGACACTGCGGCATCCAGGGGACGCGCGGAACCGGCGCCGAGAAAACATCCCGCTACCGCGCCGGACATGCATCCTGTGCCGGTTACCGTCGACATCATCGGATGGCCGTTGCGCAACACATACCCGGACCCGCTGTCCGTGATGATGTCGATGGGGCCGGAGATAATGATGACTGAACCTGTCGCAACGGAGAAATTTTGCGCGAATCGCAGCGCATCTTTCAGGTTGTCCTCGGTGATGCGATCTTCTGCCGAGGCGTCCACGCCCAGGGTGGAGGCGACGCCGTGGGAAAGATATTTGATTTCAGAGATGTTTCCCCTGACGATGGTGAAATTCACTTCCTTCAACAGCAATTTGACGGCATTGTTGCGAAAATCCGAAGCTCCCGCGCCTGCCGGATCAAGCACGACGGGAATTCCGAGAGTGTTGGCATGGCGTCCGGCCCGCAGCATGGAGGACAGCGTTCGCTCGTTTACTGTTCCGATGTTGAGCACAAGAGCGGAGCACAGAGACGTGATCTGCGCTACCTCACTCGCCTCATCAGCCATGATCGGGGAACCGCCGCACGCCAGCGTGATGTTGGCGCAGTCGTTGACCGTCACATAGTTGGTGATGAAGTGCAACAGCGGCGTTTTCGCCCGTATGTTTTCCAGGAGTCCGTCCGGCAGCTTCATAACGTCGTCCTTCCATGCCTGTCTTTTCATATTCTCTCTTGCGGAAACTTTGGAAATCATTATACCCGGACGCGACCCCTCAGCAACCCGCCTGCCGCAAAGCCGCTTTTTTTCCGTCCCGCGGCGTTGCAAGGCCAACAGTGACTTTGCGGTATGTTCGCTACAGCTTCGGCCGATGTTTGCCTTGCGCCTTGCCGACCGAAAAAATGCGGCGTTTCGCGGTCGGCGGTTTCATAAATTCCATGCCGCCGTTTTTCCGGACATATTGTGACGCGGGAGAGCAGCCGGCGTCAGGGCATGCTGAAGGGGTTTCCCGGCAAACCGGCGCGGTCCGACCGTGCCCCGGGTGCGGAACACCGTGTCCGGGGCCTGTTCAGCATGATCTCTGCGGGCACAGGTCTTGTCCCGCCGACAAGGCTCCGAAGACCGGAATACAGGGCCGTTACGAAATTGCGCATATATAGTCAAGTATAAAATGGCGAGAGCATTTTCAGGTTGAAATGCGCTCCTGGGGGCTGCTCGCCCCCAAACCCCCGGCAGGGGAATGATTCCCCTGCACCCCCAATGGCCGGCCGGCGCTTTGCG
>CASQEL010000368.1 GCA_949427775.1 uncultured Desulfovibrionaceae bacterium | reverse complement strand
GCGGTGCGCCGCTTTTTGCAGTGAGGCGGGTCGACGTTCCGGACGGTGGCGCGATCAACACGCCGAAGGGATACGCTATGAAAGAGCCGGTTGTTTTTTTCGCAGCAGCGGGCACGCCGTCAGATGCTGTTTTTACGCTGCGAATTATGGCAAAATCGGAGAAAAGATGCCCTGATAGACGCGAAAAGCACCTGACGAGATATATTCCGGCGCTGCCGCCGCCATGATTTCTTGAAAAATAGTTTTTCTTTTATGTTTTAGCACATAGAAAATAATTTTCTCTCCTGCTATCAAGGATTCAGCGTTTATATAGTCTCTTACGTGACTATGAAAAAAATGTCCGGCTGTCTGCCGGTCTCCATGCTGAAAAATTCCAACAGCTCTTTGCGCCTTTACATGACAATGCCGTGTCACGTAAGGGCGTTTTTTATATAGGAAGTTTCCCCAAAATACACAGTTTCATCCTAACATGGAGGCTCGTATGCAAAATCTTTCTTCGTTTTATGGTCAGGATTTTTTTGAAGGCATGACCCTGCAAAGAACCAGATTCATGGAATCCGCGCAACAGCGCACGCTCTCCAAAAACGATATTCTTTTTCTTGCAGGTGACGAAAGCAACGCCTGCTATTATCTTACGTCCGGGCTGGTGCGCATCTTCCGCGCGACGTCTACGGGGAAGGAAGCGCTGTTGCGCATATATTCGCCGGGTTCTCTGCTCGGCGTGGCCGAACTGTCGGACAGACTTCCGCGTCCTATCGCCGCACAGGCGATCACACCGGCGACGGTCCATGTTCTCCCGACTGAACAGTACGCCGCGCTGATGCGCAGCGATCCCGTTTTCAACGAGAACATCCTGCGCCTGATCAGTAGAGAACACCGCTACCTGACGGATCGCGTCGCTTCCCTGATTCTCTACGACGTCATGGAAAAATTGCTCGGCATTCTCGCGCACATGTACTGCAACGCCCTGCCGCCCGGCAGCGGACGCGCGGACTTTCCCGCCATCACGCTCCAGATCTCCCAGGATCAACTGGCCGCCATGATCGGCTCCACGCAGCCGACCATCAGTCGCATGCTCCAGGAATTGCGGCAGGAAGGCGTCATCTGCTTCTCGCGCATGCACATCAGCGTCGTGGCTCCGCACATCCTGCTGCGCAGGGTGACCTGTCCTCTGTAACCGCCCGAGGCATACGGGAGCCGGGGCGGACGGGAACGAGACCGGAACCGCCCCGGCGGCCCAGGGGCACGCGCCGGAGCGGTTTCAACGGCAAATCGCGCTATTTTCCGGACTCCGCCGCGTTCCCTGAATTCAGCGCCTCTCCGGACGCCGCCGCATCCTCGGACTTTGACGTATTCTCGAACGCCGCATCCTGCCCGACGGGCGCTTCCGAGGCGTCCTCCTCGTTTTCCGGCCAGATCAGCGAGGCCACGATGCCCGCGATCAGCAGCCCCAACACCACGCCCAGGCTGAGCAGCGGCGACAGGTGCACCACCCCGGCCACGCCGAGCAGCATCTTGACGCCGATGTAGGCCAGAATGACGATGACCGCTTTTTCCAGATGGCACAGGTAGCGCTTGGCCGCGGCCAGCAGAAAGTACAGCGAGCGCAGGCCCAGAATGGCGAAGATATTGCTGGTGTAGACCAGGAACGGATCCTGGGTGATGGCGATGACCGCGGGCACCGAGTCGAAGGCGAACATGACGTCGGAGAGTTCCACCACCACCAGACACAGGAACAGCGGCGTAGCCATCCAGACGGCGCGGCCGCCGGGCGTGGCCGCTTCCTTCACGAAAAAGTCGTGCCCGTGCAGCCGGGGGGACACCGGCAACATCCGCCGGGTGAACGACACCGCCCAGTGATGGGTGTAGTCCTCGATCTCCTGCTCCGGCGCGTTCATGTTCTGCCACATTTTCCAGGCCGACCAGAGCACGAACAGGCCGAAGGCCGCCAGGGCGTAGGGGCCGAACACTTCCACCAGCGAGCTGCCCGCCGCGATGAACACCATGCGCATGATCAGCGCGCCCAGAATGCCGTAGTACAGCACCCGGTGCTGGAGAGTGTCCTTGACGGCAAAGGAGCTGAAAATCGCCATGATCACGAACAGATTGTCCACGGACAGGGATTTTTCCAGCAGATAACCGGACAGGAAGAGCGAGGCGTGCTCCATGCCGTGCGAGAGGCCGATGTACACGGCGAACAGCAAGGCCAGAACAATCCAGAACGCGGACCAGAGCAGCGCGTCGCGCGCGGAAATGGGGGCGTCCTGTTTATGGGCGTGCAGGTCTATCCACAGACAGATGACCACGCCGATCAGAAAGACGATCAAATGCGTCATGGTATATGCGCTCAACATGAGGGACTCCGTTTTTACAACTAGTTATAAAGATTAAAAAAACATTTGCATTAGAGCATTTCTTATGTGGCCCCAAGTCAATGGATAAATTCTTTTGCCTTTTAAA
>CASQEL010000367.1 GCA_949427775.1 uncultured Desulfovibrionaceae bacterium | reverse complement strand
GGATCTGAGTGCGTCGCCCCGCCCCGCCGGAGTGAGCGTCGCCCCGGCCGTGTTGCGCTTCACCACGTTCCCCCTGGCGGTATCGTTCGGCAATCAACAACTCTGGATAGATCCTTCCCCCAGGGCGGCGCACGGCGTTTCCTGCACGCTGACGTTCACCTATCCCGTAGATCCGGCGATATGGGCCCGGAATATCAGCCTGCGTCCGGCCGATCCCGCTTCCGGCCTGCAGCTCGGCAAACAGACGTTGGTCTGGAACCAGGCGCGGGATGAAGTGACCGTCTCCGCGCCTGTCGTCGCGTTGCCGTCCGCAACCTCTTTCGTGGAAGTTCGGGTGGCGGGCATGCCCGCGTATATGATGAAAGACGGACGACCGCGCCTCGTCGCCGACGACCGGGAGAAAAAAGCGGCGCGGTTCCGTTTTGCGGTGAAAGGGCGCTCTCAGGTGTTTTTTGTAAAAAAACTGGAGCTGCGCGCCGAGCATGGCGCGGATTTGGGGCAGGAATACCGGCTGTCCCTGGAAACCAGTCTGCATACGCGTCCGGAGGACGTGATCAAGGCGTTGCGGCTGGTGCAGTTGCCGCGCTTCCAAACTCCGGAGGCGCGGACGCCTTATGACTGGAGCCGCGCTCCCGCAGTGACCGCCGATATTCTGAACAAGGGCACGGCGCTGTCCGTTGAAGCGCTGCAACCGCGCGGCGAGCTCTCAGGGACGTTGGCGTTCCGGGTGCGGCCTGAGGCGGACAGTTATGTTTTCGCGTATCTGTCCGCGGATTTCGCCGCGCCGGGCGGTCTGAAGCTGGGCAAACCGTGGCGGCAGGTGCTTCGCGCCGCCCCGCTGGATGCGACATTGGGCTTCCTTCAGCCGGGCAACGTGTTGGCGTTGGGCGGAGAGCGCAGACTGGATCTGCACGCCACCGGCCTGACGTCCATCAGTTGGGAGGCCATGCGGGTGCGTTCGCCGTTTCTGGCGCTGCTGGCGTCCGGGGAGCGCGCGTCGTTTGCCGATCCTCTGGAATACTCCTCGCTGACTTTTGATCCTCTCAGCGAAGCGGCTCGGGGCGAACTGCGTCTGACCCGCGCGGCTCCGGGCGCGCCGCAGTTCGCCGTTCTGGATCTGGGGCCGCTGCTGCGGGACATGGAGGACCGAAAGGACGGCGGACGCGGCCTTATGGAAGTTCGCCTGAAGGGAATGGACGGCGATAAGGTTGTGACGGAAGCCCGGCGGCTGGTTCTGGTGACGGATTTGGGATTGGTGGTGAAAAAGACGGCCACCGGCGCGCAGGAGGTATTTGTCTGTTCTCTGTCCACGGGCATGCCCGCGGCAGGGGTCGTCGTGCAGATTCTGGGAGCTAACGGCCTCGCCGTGGCCGAAGCCCGCACCGACGCTCAGGGACACGCGTCCTTGCCGTCGGTGTCCGGTCTGGAACGGGAAAAGCGGCCCGTGGCTGTGGTGGCCTCCCGCAAGGATACGGGCGGCCGGGGCGTGGATGTGGCCTGGCTGCCCTTGCGGGATGCCGGGCGTCGGGTGGATTACACGGCCTTTCCGACGGCGGGCCGCACCAGCGCCGCCGACGGCATCAACGCCTACGTGTTCGGACAGCGGGGTATTTTCCGCCCCGGCGAAACCTTGCATTTCGGCTGCCTTGTCCGCCGCACGGACTGGGCGCCGCTGCCGAAAGATCTGCCGTTGCAGGCCGTGCTGGTGAATCCCGCGGGCGACGTTGTGCTGCGGCGGACGTTTACTGTGGGTGACGACGGTCTGGCTTCTTTGAGCTGGGCGTCCGAGGAAAGTTCTCCTACCGGGCCGTACCGTCTGGACGTGCGGTTGGCCGGTTCGGACGCGCGGGGGCAGAGCGCGGTCCTGGGTACGGTCGCCGTGCGCGTGGAAGAATTCCAGCCGGATACTCTGGGACTGGACGCGCAAATTACCCCCGCGCAGAGCGCGGGATGGCTGTCTTTGGCCGATGTCGGCCCGGATGCCGCCGTGCAGGTGCTGCTGAAAAATCTGTATGGTCTGCCCGCTGCGGACAGGCGCATCAGGGCTACATTGCGGGTGGAGCCCGCCGCGTTGCGTTTTCCCGGCTACGAAGAGTACACGTTTCATGACGCCGCGCCGTATCGGGGAGAAATGCTGGAAGAAACCCTGCCCGAGGCGCGCACGGGGGCGGACGGCACGGCGCGATTGCCTTTGCCGTTGACGCGCATCCGGTCCGGCACATTGCGCTGTTCGGTGCTGGTGGAAGGCTTTGAACCGGGCGGCGGCCGCGCCGTCAGCCTTGAGCGGCATGTGCTGGCATCTCCGCTGCAAATGGTGTTGGGCTGGCGCGGCACCGGCGCGGGCCTGAATTTGGGATTCATTCCCCAGGGCCGGGAGGCGGGTCTGGAATTTGTGGCGTTGGACCCGACACTGCAACGGGTGGCTGCCGGTCCGTTGACCTTTGTCGTGTCCGAGCGCCGGTACG
>CASQEL010000366.1 GCA_949427775.1 uncultured Desulfovibrionaceae bacterium | reverse complement strand
AAACGACGAGGCCGCCAAAGCCATCGATCACATGCGCGCCTATGTCGCAAAGTATCCGGACAGCATCGACGCGCGCCTGGAGCTGGCTCTGCTGCTGGTCAAGCACAATCAGTACGACGAAGCCCAACATCTGCTGGGCAGCATCACCGGCAAGCAGCGCACCACCCTGGTGGACTACTATCAGGCCAGAGCGCTCATCGGCATGAACCGCTCTGACGAAGCCATACCCTACCTTCAACGGGCGATCAAAAACACGCCGGATTTCCTCGAAGGCATGGCCGAACTGGCCTATATCTACGAGCGGCGCAAGGATCTGCGGGAAGCCCGCAGGATTTATGAAAAAATGCTCCAGCTTAACGATTCCGGCCAGGAAGTGCTGTTCCGGCTGATCGCCTTGTCTCTGCGCCTGGAGCAGCCGGAAAAGGCCATGGGATTCCTGCGCAAAGGCCCGGCGACGCCGGGATTCCGGCTCACGGCGGCTTCCATGTTCATTGAGGCCCGCCAGTACGCCCAGGCGGAAGTGCTGCTCAAGGAAATCAGCAAATCCCCCGACGCCCCTGCCGAAGTCTATTTTTATCTGGCAGGCGTGGCCTACGACGGCCACAAGGATACCCGCGAGGCGTTGCGCTGGCTGGATAAAATTCCCGAGGACAACCGCTTCTACGACCGCAGCGTGCTGCTCCGCGTGCAGATGCTGGCGGAAGAGGACAAACTGGAAGACGCCTTGCAGGTTGCTCGCGACGGGCAGAAAACCAGCCCCGACCGGCGGGAACTGTGGCAGATGGAAGTTCGTCTGCTGGCGACCATGCACCGCACCGGGGAAGCTCTGGCGGCGGCCGACAAAGCCGTTGTTCAGTGGCCGGAAGACGCGGAGACGGCGTTCCTGCGCGCCTCCCTGCTGGATGAAAGCGGCAATAAAAAAGGCGCCATGGCGGCCATGGAAGACCTGATAAAGCGACATCCGGAGCATTATCAGGCCCTCAACTATGTGGGGTATACGCTGGCGGAAGAAAATCGCGATCTGGATCGCGCCCTGTTGCTGCTGCGCAAGGCCATGGAGCTGTCCCCGGAGAGCGCCTACATCGCCGACTCTCTGGCGTGGGCGCAATATAAAGCGGGAAAACTGGAAGAAGCCTGGAGCAACATCGTCAAGGCCACAACCCTGCGGGGAGAACCCGATCCCGCCATTTGGGAACATTACGGCGACATCGCTGAGGCCCTGGGCAAAAAGGACGAGGCCCGGCGCGGCTACACCAGGGCCCTGGAATTCAAACCCGCCAATGCCCCGAGCATCCGGAAACGATTGTCGAAGCTATGAAGTTCCGTCCGATTTTCGCCCTGTGCCTTTTGCTGGCTCTGAGCGCCTGCGCGCCTCGGCTCCGGCCCGGCGCGCCCGCTGAACCCGCGGCCGCCGAAGCCGTCTGGAAACGGTATGAAGCTTACTGCGCCGCGCAGGACTCTCCGCGTCCCTATCGTCTGCAGGCCAGTCTTCGCTACGGCAAGGAAGGCGACACCCGTCGCGTGCTCGTCCTCCTGTGGGGCAACGGAAACTCTCCCTTGCGCCTGGACGTCATGGCGGGCGTAGGAGTGACCGTGGCCGGAATTTTCGAGAGCGGCGACGAATTTGTCGTCTATGCCCCCAACGAACATCGGGCCTATTTTCATGAAGGCAAAGAAAAACCTCTGTTGAACGTGGGCGTACCCGTGCCCTTCGGCGTGGCGGATCTCGCGGACGCCCTCAACGGCCGTTTCGGCGCGCTGTTCGGCGCCGCCCGTCGGGGAGAAACCACCGTCAGGCCCGACGGCAACATGGTCTATTCCCTTGCCCCGGGGCACGCGGGCGGCAGGCTGGAGCTGAACCCGCAAGGATTGCCCGTGCGCTGGAACGACACCGGCAACACGAAAAAAGATTGGGAGATCCGCATCAGTTACGACGAGGCGACGCCTCCGTTGCCCCGCAAACTGGAAATCACCCATGCCGAGGGTCGGCGGGCCATCCTGCTGGTCAAGGAACGCGAGTTTCCCGCCGCCCCCTTTACGGACGCGCAGTTGCGTCTTATCGTACCTGAAGGCGTCCAAATGCTGCCTCTGCGTCAGTATCGCCGACAGTGATCGGCATCTGTCCGACCCGCGCCGGGCGTTTTTATCCTGACGGCGTGCCGCGACGAAAGTGTTCCGCATTCCGGCGGACAGGACAATCCGTCATGAAAGAGCACTCTAGCGGCGCTCGGTTCACAGCAGACAATGACGATCACCACGGTCGGCAGACAAAAGAAGCGGTGTGCAGACACGCTCTAACCGGGAGAATCATTATGCCCCCTCATATTCATATGGCTTCCGACCATGCCGGATTCGCGCTCAAATCCGCGCTGATGCTCCGCCTGGCTTCCCTGGGGTACGATCTGGAAGATCACGGCGCGCACTCGGCGGACAGTTGCGATTACCCGGTCTACGCCCGGCGACTGTGCAACGCGGTG
>CASQEL010000365.1 GCA_949427775.1 uncultured Desulfovibrionaceae bacterium | reverse complement strand
TTTTTGGATGTCGCACACAAAAAGCCCGCCGTCGGCTGTTTTGAAAGGCAAAAGACAAATTTATCCATTGACTTGGGGCCACATAAGAATACCCCCGCAGAAAAGAATGCGTGACATTTTTTTCAAATCCGGATAAGGGACATGAAAGACATATTAGTCACGATTTTTTTATAATTCGTGACCGGATAACCGCAAAGGAGGCAAGACATGTACTTTGCTACCGCAGGTATCGAGTGCGCTCCCTTCATCCCTCCCCTGGTTGCGGCATGTGTTTCCTTCGTCACGTCCATGGGCGGCATTTCCGGGGCATTCCTGTTGTTGCCGTTCCAGATGTCTTTTCTCGGATACGCCCATCCTTCGGTCAGCGCCACCAATCAGTTTTATAATGTCGTCGCCATTCCCAGCGGCGTATACCGCTTCATCAAGGAAGGGCGCATGGTCTGGCCGCTCACCGGGGTGGTCATAGCGGGCACGCTGCCGGGTGTGTTTTTCGGCGCGCTCATCCGCGTCAACTGGCTCCCCGACGCCAAGGATTTCAAATTGTTCGCGGCGCTGGTACTGCTATACATCGGCGGTCGCATGTTGCGGGATCAGCTTCGCCCCGCTCCTTCAAACAGAGGCCGCACCGACGCGGAACAGCGGTTTCAGGAACGCATGCGCGCTTTCATGGGGAACCGCGCCGTCAGCACGGAACCAGCCGTCAGGGTTGTGGATTGGAATACGCGACGCGTCCGCTATCTCTTTTACGGTGAAGAGTTTTCCTTTCCGGTGCGCGGGGTGTTTCTGCTGACGTTTTTGGTAGGCATCGTGGGCGGCACTTACGGCATCGGGGGCGGCGCCATCATTTCTCCCTTCTTCGTCTCTTTTTTCAGGCTGCCCGTGTATACCGTGGCCGGAGCCTCCCTCATGGGAACATTCATCACCTCTGTGGCCGGCGTGGCGTTTTATATGAGCATCGCCCCGCTCTATCCCCACATGTCCATAGCGCCGGACTGGACGTTGGGACTGCTGCTGGGCTTTGGCGGCATGTGCGGAATGTATCTGGGGGCACGCTGCCAGAAGTTTGTACCCGCCCGATGCATCAAGTGGATATTGACCGTCATTTTGCTGGGAACCGCCGCCCAATATGCAGTACAGTTTTTCCGTTAGGACGTGTTGACACTATGCCTTTTTGCCCGCCCGCCGTGTCAGATTTCGCATATTTTTTCGGTCGGGCGCCATAAAAGCACACTCCCTCAAAACACGCGCATCTTCCTTGCGGGCAAACAAAAATTCTATAATGTCAACACGCCCTGGCACATCGAAAATGGCTGACGGGCGAGGGAACGACCGCCGCTGCGTAACGTCGGGGAACAACCGGGCGGACACCTTATACAGGCGGCCCCCCTGCCGGAGCAGGCGCGCTCTCTATCGGTATTGCGAACATCCTCCGCAGGTTGCGGAATGGGCTGAAACCATATCCTCTACTTTTGAGAGCAGCATCATCCATCGACGGAAACGCGGTTTGCATGTACTGCCATGGCCAGGAAATCACGGTTTGACAAGGTGACCGACTATGGGTATGGTGCCTTCCTGAACAAGGGAGCCGGGCGGCGGCGACACTGCCAACTCCGTCAGGTCCGAAAGGAAGCAGCGGCAACAGACGTTGCCGGGTGTCCGGCTCCCGAAAGCCGCGAGCATAGCTATTATGTTCGCGGCTTTTGTCATTGCCGCAATAAAAAACGGCGGCGTGTTTCCCGATAGTTCATGCGGGAAACGCGCGGCTGCTTTCAGCCATCAATGTCGGCATAAAAAACTCAGGCGTGCTCTTTAGAGCAGATTCACTTTGACTTTTTACAAAGTCAAAGTTGAAGACACGCCCGCTCCGGCATGGCACAGCGCAAATAGAGTGCGCTGTAGCCTATCGCGGCGGCCGCCTGCTCACGCAGTCGGCAGAGCATTTTCAACGTGAGCATGCTCCGGCCGCAGCATTGGCGTTTTTTATAAGTTCACGCAATTTTTCCGTCGTCTCCCGTACGCGGTGCATCCCCTCCACGGCCTGTTGCATTTCATCGACAGAGATTTCCGCGATTTCGGCAACCTGTCCCAGACTGCCGGCAATTTCCCGGCATGCGTAGGACTGCTCTTCCGAAGCGGCCGCAATGGTGTGTGCGCTGGAGACATTGATATGCGCCAGGGAAACAATTTCCCGCAACGCCTCTCCGGATTCTCCGGCCAATTGCGTGGATTTTTCCACCGCCCCGGCGGCCTCCTCCATGTTTGCGACGCCGCTCTGCACCGACTCCTGAATGGAACGGATTTTATCACCGACTTCACGCGTGGCCTGCATGGTTTTTTCCGCCAGCTTACGCACTTCGTCCGCCACCACGGCGAAGCCGCGTCCGGCCTCTCCGGCTCTGGCGGCTTCAATGGCGGCATTCAGGGCCAGCAGGTTCGTTTGATCCGCGATGTCCGAAATAACATTCATAACCTGACCGATGG
>CASQEL010000364.1 GCA_949427775.1 uncultured Desulfovibrionaceae bacterium | reverse complement strand
CTCATAGTTTCTGCCAAGCCGGTCAATGCTGGTGACGCAGAGCTGATCCCCCGGCCTGAGCTTTTTGAGCATGGCCTGATACTGCGGACGCTGAAAGTCCTTACCCGACGTTTTGTCCATGAAAATGCGGCCTGACGATATGCCCTGCTGTTCCATAGCGATGCACTGGCGACTCTCGTTCTGATCTGTACTGGATACGCGAATGTATCCGTACAATTCTGCCATGACGGTTTCTCCTCTGAGTGGATTGTTGCTCACAGTTCAGTATCCGGTATATCTCGGCAACAATGGAGCTTGTTGTTCGTGTTGCAAGGGAAGGCGGGGGCGTGACGGGATAGACCCGCCCCCAACAAGCCAATGGACTCAGCGGCATCAACGCGCCAAAAAACGGCATTACGTACACGTTAGAGCAGTTCACGGTTGAAATGCTCTAACCGACATGGGAGCGAGTCACGGGAAAGTATGCTGTATCGCTCCCGACATTGCAAAAGCGTGTTTCCAGGTACACGGCGTGGAGAACAAATTGCTATCACGCGGAACTACATGCCCGCCTGTCGCCGCCACGCCGCGAAGACATCCCGCGCGCGCCTGCTGTAGACGGCCTTGCGTTCCTTCTTCCCGGCACGCTCCGGCAGTTCGGGCATGAGCCCGAAGTGGACATTGGAGGGCTGGAATTTTTTGACGGGCGTGCGCAGGTGCGCCAGCAGCGCCCCCAGCGCCGTTTCCGGCGGAGGCGGCGGCACAACCGCGCCCGCATGCCGGGCGGCCAGCAGGATGCCCGCCCACAGACCGCAGGCGGCGGACTCCACGTATCCTTCCACGCCGGTGATCTGCCCGGCCAGCACCACGCGCGGCAGGGCGCGCAGACGCAGATCGTCCGCCAGCACCTGCGGCGCGTTGACGTAGGTATTGCGGTGCATACTGCCGAAACGCACAAATTCCGCGCCTTCCAGCCCCGGAATACGCCGGAACACCCGTTCCTGTTCCGGGTAGGTCAACTTGGTCTGACAGCCTACCAGGTTGTACATGGAGCCGTTGCGGTCTTCCGCCCGCAACTGCACCAGCGCCCAGGGACGGCGACCGGTACGGGGGTCCGTAAAGCCCACGGGCTTGAGCGGACCGAAGGTCAGGGTTTTTTCTCCGCGTTCGGCCAATGCCTCGATGGGCATGCAGCCCTCGAAATGGCTCTCCTTTTCAAACTCGCGGGCCGGAACCTTTTCGGCGACAATCAGGGCGTTGTAAAACGCCTGATACTCTTCGCGGGTCATGGGACAGTTCAGGTAGTCCCCGGACGTGCCGTCCGCATCCGGCACGGCATAGCGCGAGCCGCGGAAGGCGATGCCCATATCCACGGAATCCCCGGCCACGATGGGCGCGATGGCGTCGTAAAAATAAAGATGTCGCGCGCCCACGGCTTCGGCCAGCGACTGCGAGAGCCCTTCCGAAGCCAGCGGCCCGGCGGCCAGCACCACGGTTTCAAACGGCTCCAGCGCCGGATCGTCCAGCGCCCGAATCCGCCGCCGCACCAGGGCGACGCCGGGCTCGGCCTCCACCCGTTCCGTCATCCGGCGGGAGAACAACGCCCTGTCCACGGCCAGCGCCTTGCCCGCGGGCACGGCTGTCGCGTCGGCTACCTCCATGAACACGCTGCGCAGATCCCGCATTTCCTCTTTCAACAACCCTACGCCGGATGTCGGCTCGTTGGAACGCAGGGAATTGGAGCAGACCAGTTCCGCCAGATCCGGACTCCGGTGCGCCGGAGACATGGCAGCGGGCTTCTGCTCGAACAGGGTCACGGGCACGCCGGATCGGGCCAGACGCAGAGCGCACTCGCACCCGGCAAGTCCGGCCCCGACAACGGCAACAGTGTCGGTCGCCACAACAACTCCTTTTCTTTGCGAAACAGGCTGTTCAGCACGCCCGGGGCGCGCCCGCGCCCACAGACCGGGTGTTCCCCCCTGACCGGCAATGCCGCCCGGCGCAATGCGGAGGGGCATATTCCGGCGGCTCGATCCCGTCCGGCTGTTCACAGTCACCGTGCACATGCCGGGCACGGCCAGAGCGGCTTTCCGCAGTTTTTCGA
The DNA here is from genome assembly GCA_949427775.1 of uncultured Desulfovibrionaceae bacterium. Classification (GTDB taxonomy): domain Bacteria; phylum Desulfobacterota; class Desulfovibrionia; order Desulfovibrionales; family Desulfovibrionaceae; genus CASQEL01. The sequence continues at coordinate 403 of CASQEL010000364.1, read as the reverse complement.
TATTCTTGTTGTTCACCAGAACCGGATGGCGCGCCTACCCCGCCATCCACAAAATTGGTGGTATCTTGTTCAATCCTTGACGATTCCTCCACCCGGCAGGGAAAGACGCCGCGGCGTATGGCGTTCAGCAAAACGCCGACGGTAGTCGGGCTGTGCGGAACGGTGAAATTCCGGACAGACAGGCCGGAAATACGGAATCCACCCCCATGAGCACGGCGAAGTCGTAACGGATATGTCGCATTGTGGCTTTATCAAGTTTCAATGCCGTGATCAACAGATCAGGCCGACAGTCCGCCCGCGGCACATGCGCCGCTTCCCGCGCCGTCGCGCAGCGTCACCCCGCATCCGACGCGGAACGCGCCGAAAAAACGTTGATGCCGTCGCCGGCCATGAGCACGGTTGC
>CASQEL010000363.1 GCA_949427775.1 uncultured Desulfovibrionaceae bacterium | reverse complement strand
GCCCTGGCCCTGAGCCATCTTGTGACCATCGCCATCAAGGAATTTTCCGGCCCGCTGTCGCCGGTGTGCGGTTGCGCCATCGCGGCGGGCATCGGAGCCGCCGTGTCCGTAGCCTGGCTGCTGGACTGCAACGACGAGCAGATCGCCGGGGTCATCAATTCCATGAGCGGCACCCTTGCGGGCATGCTCTGCGACGGGGCCAAGGGCGGCTGCGCCTTCAAGCTGTCCACAGCGGCGGGCGAAGCCACCCTCTGCGCTCTGCTGGCCAGGGAAAACGTGTTCATCACCCACGGTCAGGGCATCGTCGCCGTGGCTCCGGAAACCACCATACAGAACGTGGGACTCATCAGCACCCAAGGCATGCAGGGCGTAGACACCACGGTCATCAACGTCATGCTGGCCGACAGAAACGCCTCGTCCTGATCGGCCGTTGTACAGGATCGAAACACAGGAAAAGGGACTCCTTTGACGGAGCCCCTTTTTTCCGGCGCATCCTTCTGCCCCGGCACGGCAGTTTCTCCGCGCCGCCCATCCCCCACGACCGAGAAAGCGCGGTGTTCCGCGCGGAAACCGGAAACCTTCCGACGCCATTACTCCGGCAGAGAATAGTGCGTCACCACAGGCACGCGCCACCCGGCCCCAAACGCCCGCCGTGAAACACGCAGGGCCATGGGCGCCTGGCGGCGCTTGAATTCCGCTCTGCACAAACGGGCGTAGACTTCGCTCTCCATATCCGGCCGCCGCTCCGCGTCACCGGGAAGAACCGCCTTCTCCCGGCCTTCCACCTGCATTTCTTCCTCCACAATGGGGTCCATCAGGCGTTCCACGATGGGATCCAGAATATCGTAAGGAGGCATGGAATCACTGTCCAACTGGCCGGGCCGCAGTTCGGCCGTGGGCGGCCGTTGCAAAATGGACTCCGGAATGACATCGCTGCCGCGAAGATCGTTGTACCAACGCGCCAGACGATACACCATGGTCTTGGGCACGTCACCGATGACGCCCAGAGCCCCCACGGCGTCACCGTACAGGGTGCAGTAGCCCATGGCGGATTCCGATTTGTTGGCTGTGTTCAGCACCATGCGCCGTTCCCGGTTGGCTATGGCCATCAGCAACGCCCCGCGAATCCGGGCCTGAATGTTTTCAAACGTCACGTCGCTCTCATCCGAAGGCGCAAGCACCGGATCGAGGGCAGCCTCGAAAGCGCCCATGATGGGAGCGATGGGCACAGTGACTGTTTCGATATGCAGATTGGCGGCCAGCTGTGCCGCATACTCCAGGGATTCCCTGCTGGTATAGGGAGACGGAAGCAGCACGCCGCGCACGTTTTCCGCACCCAGCGCCTCCGCGGCCACCGCCGCCACCAGCGCTGAATCCATACCGCCGGAGAGCCCCAGCGCCACACGGGACACGCCGCACTTGCGCACATAATCGCGCGTGCCCAGCACCAGAGCCCGCCAGCATTCCTCTTCCACACAACCGCACGCCGGGGCTATTGTGCCGCTGCTGCCCGGAGAACCGCCGGTGTCCAGCACGACGACATCTTCCTCAAAAGGCGTGCCGCGCGCCAACAGAGAACCTGTGGGACCGAAAGCCAGACTCTGGCCGTGATAAACCACATCGTCGTTGCCGCCTACAAGATTGGCCGAAAACAGATGCACATGGTGCCGTGCCGCCACATGCGACAGCATATGTTCACGGGTGCCCTGCCCTTCCAGCACATAGGGCGAGGCCGCCAGATGCACGATAGCATCCACGCCGCGCGTCACCAGCTCCATCAAGGGGTTATGGGCGTTGGCATGCTGGATCTTCCAGAACGAATTGCTGCCCCAGGCGTCTTCGCAGATCACCACCCCCAGCCTCCAGCCCTCCAGCGTCATCAATCCGCAGGACACCCCACGCTCGAAATACCGGGCATCGTCGCCCAGCGCGCAGAAAACCTTGCGCGAGACCACGCCGCACACGCCCTTCTGCAGCAACACGGCGGCATTGGAGGCGCATTTGCCGGTACGGGCGGGGTTGGCCACCGGGGCCCCCACCAGCGCGGCCGGGCCGTCCGCCAGCTCTTCCGCCATCTGATGCAAGGCATGGCGGCACCCTTCCATAAATCCGCCCGCCATGAGCAATGCCTGGGGGGCGACGCCGGAAAGCGCCAGTTCGGAGGTCACGCACAGCGAGACGCCCATGTCGGCGGCCTGTCGCACTGCCGCGACAATGCGCCCCGCATTGCCCTTCACATCCCCTGCCACGGTATTGCACTGCAAAAGCGCTATTTTCATGTTCGCAGCTCCCCTGTATTGACTGCGGAATCCACTCTCCGCCTCGCCCGTTTCACCGTCGTCCGTGTTATTGCTCGCCCCGCCACGGGCGCGAGCCGACCGCGCGGCGCACAAGAGCGTGCCGCATTGTCTTGAAGGCTGCCCCTAGAGCATTCGAATGAAACTCTCCTGTTTCATTCAATCTCGCTACCGTCATTTCGCGGGAAAAGCGTGGTTTTCCCGCTCATTC
>CASQEL010000362.1 GCA_949427775.1 uncultured Desulfovibrionaceae bacterium | reverse complement strand
CGGGCCAGGCACGGCATGGCCGGATTGCATGGCCACATTATTCGCCCTGCGCCGTAACAGCGCCCGTTGTCTCATCGTGACGCCAGATAACCTGCTGACCCGATTCATGCCCGGCAATTTTTTCGACGAGCATGAACTGACATTGAGCATCGGCATGGAACTCTCGCCGGAACTGTTGACGGAGCAGGCGGTGGAGTGGGGGTTCGAGAGGGGGCAGATGGCGACCCGTCCCGGAGATCTCGCCCGGCGTGGCGATATTCTGGACATCTATCCCCCCGGCTACGAGCGGCCGGTGCGTCTGGAATTTTTCGGCGACGTCATTGAGGAAATGCGTCTGTTCGACCCCGGTACCCAGCGCTCCCTGTGCACCATGCAGGAAATGACCCTGTTGCCCGTGACTCCGGTATCCACCAGCAGATTCTGGCGAAAAAAAGCCCGTGAACGTTGGGAACGCCTTTTTCAGAAAGGACTCCTGGACGAGGACTCCCTCGGCAGCCTCAAGCGCGATCTGGACCGTGGAGGCCACGGCATCCTGCCCGGCTGTTTCTACGACGCCTCCACGGTCCTGGAAGAATGGCTGCCTAAGGACACGCTTTGGCTTCTCCCCGGCGAGGCCGACATCAAGGAAGATCTCGAAAGCTCCCGGCGAGTCTTGCGCGAATTCCTCGAAAGCGGCGAAGCACCATTGCCCCAGCCGGGAAGACTGGCTCTGCGTGAGCCTGCAAGCATGGCCGCGGTATGGGATGACGCCGCCGTCATTCACAATGAACCGTTGATCATGGGAGTGGATCACAATGGCGTGGATATGGCGGAACGAAGTCTCCACACCTTTACAGATCTGTTTCCTGTTCCCGGCGCCCAGGATCGGCCCTGGCAGTATTTGGTGTCCGGCATCAGGGAATGGCAATCCGCACGTCGCCAGACCTTGCTGGTGTTTTCTGCCGAGCGGGGCAGGAAAAAGTTTCTCAAACTGGCGGAGCAGGAGGGGCTGACCCCATCGCTGCGCTACGATCCCAATCAGCGCGGCCTGTTTGCGCTCGTCGCTCCATTCCGCTCCGGCGTGGACATGGTCTGGGACAATGTATTGATACTTGGGGAAGATATTCTCCACCCCAAGGCGGAAAAGGGCAGCCGCGTGCCCTCAGGCGCATTCCGGGGATTGGATCGTTTCGACGATCTCAATCCCGGAGATTTGCTGGTCCACCGCGATTATGGTATCGGCCGTTTCGCAGGACTCCATCGCATGGACATGGGGGATGCGGCCAACGATTTTCTGCTTATCGAATATTCCGGCGCGGACAAGCTGTATGTCCCGGCGGATCGACTTTCCTTAATCCAACGCTTTAAGGGGGGCGACGGCGCGGAACCGGCGCTGGATCGTCTCGGCGGCGCAGCCTGGTCCTCGGGCAAGGAAAAAGCCCGCAAGGCCATTGAGAAAATAGCTGCGGATCTGGTGGAAATGTACGCCTTCCGCAAGGTGGCCAAAGGCTTTCGCTACGATCCGCCCGGCGAACTGTACCGGGAGTTCGAGGCTACCTTCGGCTTTGAAGAAACTCCGGATCAGGCCAAGGCCATTCAAGACGTGCTGGACGATATGGACAAGCCTGAGCCGATGGACCGCCTGGTCTGCGGCGACGTGGGCTTCGGCAAGACGGAGGTGGCGCTGCGCGCCGCCTTCCGGGCCGCGGCCGAAGGGCGACAGGTGGCTCTGTTGTGTCCGACTACCGTGCTGGCCGAACAGCATTACCAAACGTTCCGCTCGCGTCTGGCGGGTTTTCCGGTCAATGTGGGGCTGCTCAGCCGTTTCGTCAGCCGCCGGAGCCAACAGGAAACACTCAAAGCCGCCGCTCAGGGACAAACAGACATTCTGGTGGGAACACACAGGCTGCTTTCGGCCGATGTCAAGCTTCCCAATCTCGCCCTGCTTATTTTGGACGAGGAACAGCTCAAGGCTCTGAAAAAAAATGTGGACGTGCTTACCCTGACGGCCACCCCTATTCCGCGCACTCTTCAACTTTCCATGTCCGGTATCCGGGATCTGTCGATCATCGAAACCGCTCCTCCGGAACGAAAGCCTGTAGCCACGGCCATTCTGCGCCGAGACGCCCGTGTCCTTAAAGAAGTACTTGAACGTGAACTGGCTCGTGAGGGCCAGGTGTTCTGGGTTTACAACCGGGTGCAAGGAACGCGTGACGGAATACGTGCGAGGGCTTGTCCCCGAAGCCAGAGTGGGCATGGCTCACGGCCAAATGCCGGAGCAAAAACTGGAAGAAGCCATGCATAAATTCTGGCATGGCGAACTGGACGTGCTGGTCTGCACGTCCATCGTGGAGTCGGGGCTGGATTTTCCCCGCGCCAACACATTGGTGGTCGACCAGGCCCAAATGTTCGGCCTGGGGCAACTCTACCAGTTGCGGGGCAGGGTGGGCCGCTCTGATCGACAGGCTTATGCTGTTTTTGTGGTGCCCGACGAGGAACGTTTGTCCGAAACGGCCGCCGAGCGCCTGCGCATCATTCTGGAGTTGGACTAC
>CASQEL010000361.1 GCA_949427775.1 uncultured Desulfovibrionaceae bacterium | reverse complement strand
GAAAACGCCGCATGACGGCGCGGTCGCCGAAATAGGCCCTGGCCAACAGGTCATGGGGCGTCTCGAACTTTCTGAGCTTGTTCATGTCCTTAAAATAGACGACAGCTCACCAGTGCGCAAGGGGGCCATATCCAGAACGGATACATTTGAGTTTTGCCGTTCTCCTCTGCAAATATCCTTTTTTTGAAGTACTGTCGTCACTCCTGCGCGTACCCGGAACTGTTTGCGCTCGTGGGGGCGAAGGTGTCCGGGATGTTCTTCCAGGTGGGACTGCGCCCAACAGCACACGCGGTTTCCTGTATGGACAAGCCATGAACCAGGGAAAAATAACAGCCTGAAGAACTCTGATCTCGGTAACATCGTGAGTTTTTGCCAGTGTCTGTTGGGCTATGTGGAGAACTTCCTGCCCACGCGGAGGTGTTTAGTTCCGCCTTTTTCCCCCACGCTGAACCAGCGCAAACGCAGCGCGTTCGTGACCACGGAAGTGGACGAGAGCGCCATGGCCGTACCGGCCAACATGGGCGACAGGGTCGGACCGCCGAAAATATGCAGAACTCCGGCCGCCACAGGCAGGCCCAGCACGTTGTACCCGAATGCCCAGAACAGGTTCTGCCGGATGTTGCGCATCGTGGCCCGCGAAAGCGCCAGTGCTGTCAGTACGGCCTCCATGCCGTTGCGCATCAGGATGATGTCGCCCGCCTCCACGCTGACGTCCACTCCCGTGCCCACGGCCATCCCCACATCGGCCCGGGCCAGCGCCGGGGCATCGTTAATGCCGTCTCCCACCATGCCCACGCAATAGCCCTCAGCCTGGAGCCGGGCCACGGTTTCTTCTTTCTGGTGCGGCAGCACCCCGGCCACCACCTCGTCAATCCCCGCTTCACGGGCGATGGCCCGCGCCGTGCGCTCATTATCCCCGCTCAGCATCACTACACGCAGGCCCGCTTCCTTCAAACGGCGCACCACGGACGCCGATTCGGGGCGCAGCACATCGGCCAGAGCCAAAATCCCCTGCGCCACGCCGTCCACCGCCAACAGCAATGGTGTTTTCCCCTGATCAGCCAGGGCATCAAGACGCCCCCGCAAAGTGCCGTCATCCGGCAACGCGATGTTCAGACGTTCCATCAACGCCAGGTTGCCGAGACTCGCCGTGCAGACCACGCCCGCATGAGGCACGACGCCGCGTATGCCCAGACCGGGAAATACTTCCGTGTCTCCGGCCTGCGCGGGCGTCATGCCCCGATCCTGCGCGGCTTCCAGCACGGCATGCGCCAAAGGATGCTCGGAGCGCGACTCCAGGGCGGCCGCCAGAGCCAGCAGCGTGTCGGTGTCCATACCGCCCAAAGGGGCTATTTCCACCAGTCTGGGTTTGCCTGTGGTCAGCGTGCCGGTTTTGTCCACGGCCAGCGCCGTCAGCTTGCCCGCCTGTTCCAGCGCCGCGCCGTTTTTCACCAGTACGCCCAACTGCGCCCCGCGTCCCGTGGCCACCATGATGGAAGTAGGCGTGGCCAATCCCATGGCGCAGGGGCAGGCGATGACCAGCACCGCCACAAAGATCCGCAAGGCCACGGACAGCGGTTCATGGCCGAAAACCATCCAGGCTCCCGCCGCCAGCACCGCCAGGGAGATCACCGCGGGCACGAAATAAAAGCTTACCCGGTCCGCCAGATTGGCGATGGGCGCCTTGCTGCCCTGAGCCTCGCGCACCAGACGGATGATCCGGGACAACATGGTGTCCTGCCCCACATGCACAACGCGCATGGTGAGAACGCCGGCTCCGTTGATACTGCCCCCGGTCAGGGCGTCTCCCGCCTCCACGGGCGCCGGCATGGATTCGCCGGTCAGCAGGGACAAATCCACGCTGGACGTTCCTTCCGTGACCACCCCGTCCACGGGAATGCGGCTCCCCGCCCGCACCAGCAACAAATCGCCGGGCCTGACCTGGTCCACGGGAACCTCCCGCGGACGGCCATCCTCCAACAGCAGAGCCGTGGACGGCGCCAACTGCATGAGGGAACCGATAGCGTCCGAGGTACGCTGCCGCGACAAGGCTTCCATATACTGCCCCAGAGAAATCATGGTCAGCAGAATGGCGCAGGACTCATAATACAGATCCATGCTCCGCAGATGCGGTTCCACACCGAACAGAATTTCCACCGTGTTCCACAGACTGTACAGAAACGCCGCTCCCGTGCCCACAGCCACAAGGCTGTCCATGTTGGGCGAACCGTGCAGCAGTCCGGCCACTCCGGACTTGTAGAATTGCCGCCCCAGTCCGATAACCGGCAGCGTCAAAATCAGCTGCGCCAGGGCAAAATTCAGCGGTGCGGTCATGGGATCCAGCCGGGAGGGCAGAGGCATCCCGACCATGTGCCCCATGGAAATGATGAACAGCGGCACGGAAAAGAGAAACATGGGTGCCAGTTGCCGTCGCATGGCGGTCAGACGATCCCGCGTGGCCTGCTGTTCCTCGCGCCAGGTTTCCCCCACGTCGGCATCTTCCCGCACAGGCGTCGCGTCGAATCCCAGTTCCCGGATGC
>CASQEL010000360.1 GCA_949427775.1 uncultured Desulfovibrionaceae bacterium | reverse complement strand
GGTGTGGGGCGGAGCCCCACATCTTTTGGAGCATTTCAACCGTGAACTGCTCTGGTACACAGAAACATCTAAAGTTTCTGTGTACTAGCCGCCATGCAAGAGCATGGCGCGGCGGCGTAGTCGCCGTGAATGAGCCGAAAACCGCGTTTTTCGGCGAATGATCTTGACGCAAAATACGAAGTATTTTGTGTTATACGGTACTAGATAAAACGCCAAGCAATACAGCAGAACAAAACCAGCGTGATAAAAAATCTGTAAAAACAGTGAACTATCCAGTCGATACGCGGCTGTCCGGAAGCATTGAACCGTGACGCGCAGACGCATGAAGGCCGGTCCCGCCTGAAAGGCCCTGACCGCCGGCGGCGCTCCACGTCCCCAATAAGCGCAACCGGATTGAATGCAGAAGACTTTCCCCTATGCTCATGAGGGCAGGGAACGTCACGGCACATGCCTGCTTCCAGGGGCGCCTGCGAGTCCGAATGCAATATTTTCGTGCGTCGCCCGCCAAAACACAAAAAAGATTGTTTCGGGAAATCTGTTCTTTCGGAACGGGATATGCTAGGAAGCCACAACAAGCATGGCACAGCGTGGAACAGGATCGGAACACGCTGCATACTGCAACATCTCTCAGGAGGCCCCCATGACGCACGACAAACCTCTTGTCCCCTCCGGCGCTGACACCTCCACCGCCGAAGACGCGCCCCAGTCGGAGGATCGCCCCACTGCGGCGGAATCGGCCCCCCCCGCGTCGGAGGCGACGCCTCTTTCTCTTGACAAGGAGCCGCCTGCGCCGGAATCGAAAACCCCCGCAGGCATTACCTTTGCGGGAACAGCGGGCACCGCTCCCATCCATACACGGGAAGCGCATGAAGCCGAAGCGGCCGATGCTCCACAGGACGCCCCCGGTGCGTCCGGAACTTCCGGCCGTTCAGCATTCTCGCCGCCCCCACCGCCCGCCAAACCGGGCATTGCGGAAAACAGCTTCCGGGCCATGTCCTTTCTCGCACCGCTCTTTTTGGCCATTCTACTGCTGCTGCAAACGGCGACAGGCATATATTTTCCCTCCCTCTATCTGCCGTCGGAAGTGTCGATTGCCGGGATAGCCGCCCAAACAGCGCACTTCGGCCTGTGGCTGACGCCCGCCACGGCGGGGCAAACCGCCATGCTTCCCGGATATTTCTGGTTTCTGGGCGGCCTGAAGGCCCTGCTGGATATGGCTGAAAGCGCCTTTCCCGCACTGGGATATCTGCCTGCGGGGACCATTGTCTTTTCCCTGGCGGCCTGCATAGCGGCGTTTGTGGCCCTTGCGGGAACCTACGCGCTCGGCAAGGCCGCGGGCCTGGGCAGGGGAACCGCCTTTGCGGCCGGATTGATCTTGCTTTCCAGTCTCGGCTTCGTGCCGCTGGCCCACTTCGTCAGCCCGGATCTCCTGTTGGCGGGCGTCATGGCGTTTGCCCTGGCCTGTCTGTACAAGGGGTGGACCAAAAATCTCTCGTTCGTCCGGCTGGCGCTGGGTTTTCTGCTGACCGGCCTGTCCGCGCTGCTGGGCGGGTTGCCGGGCCTGCTGATTCCCCTGTTGGCCAGCGTGCTTTTTCTCTGCCGGCAGGGGACATTGCGCCGCGGGCACCGCATTGATGCCGTATTGGGATTCAGCCTCATGCTGTTGACTGTTCTGGGATGGATGGGAGCCGTCATCCTGCTTACGGTAGAAAGCTCGTACATGCGGTTGCTTGCACAGCAGCTGCTGCTTCCCCTGACGCCGCCCCTGTGGCCCCCCCGGGATCCCTGGTGGCTGATTGCGGCAACACTGTGTCTGGCCCTGCTGCCCTGGCTCTTCGTCATCCTTTTTGTTTCCTGGGGCCGCGTGCTGTCCGGAGCCTGGTCATCTCTCAAAGCATCGCGTACGGAAGGCGCCGGGGCAACCTGGTTGTGGATCTGTCTGATCTGCGGCCTGCTGCTGCTGACAATCTGCACGATCAAACCCTGGTCGGCGATGATTCCGCTGCTGCCCCCGGCCGCGTTGCTGCTGGCCAAGGCGCTGCTGCGTCTCTCCCCCGGCCGAAGCCGACTGTTCTTTCTGCTGGTGGCCGCAGGCTTTGTGCTCCTGGCCCTGGCCCTCGGCGTATGCAGTATTCCTCCGGCGCTGGAGGCGTCGGCGGCGTATTTGCCCGCCCCCCTGCCCGCGGCGCTCAAGGCCGCCGAAGGATTGCCCGTGCTGGCCGCCATCTGCGCGGCAGCCGCTGTCGTATTGTGGAAACTGACCAACCGGGCATATCCGGGCGGCGCGCTGACCGTCACGGTTCTGCTGGTCACCATTCTGATCCAGCCCGCGACGCTTATGTTGTCTCCTTCGTTGAAGGGCATCGTGGGAGAACGCATTGAAAACGTTCCCAATACGCAGGCCCCCACCGGCTCTTCCAGGGAAACGCTCAAAACGCCGGAATCGTCGTCCACGCCACCGGCCGCCTCTGCGCCGCCGGAAACATCTCCCGCGCTGAAGGACGAAATGACGTCCACGCCCTCTCCTGAGCAAAACGCTG
>CASQEL010000359.1 GCA_949427775.1 uncultured Desulfovibrionaceae bacterium | reverse complement strand
CGGACTGGATTCCAGCGGACGCCTGATTGATGCCGCCGTGGCAAACGCTCTGGTCGCGGCCCACAAGGACACGGACGGCCTTGTGGCGGAAGCAACGCGGGAAGCCAGAAGCAAGGCCGTGCCTCTGCCGCATTGCCTGTCTTCCCTGCAAAAAGCCGCGTCCTCAACGCTCGGCATGTCGGCGCAACAGGTGCTGGATACCGCGCAAGCCCTGTACGAGAAAAAGCTGACCACCTATCCGCGCACCGACTGCCGCTATCTGCCGGAAGAACAATTTGCGGACGCCGCCGCTGTGCTGGCCGCGCTCTCCTCGCTTCCCGGTCTGGAGCAGGTGGCGGGCAAGGCGGACGCTTCCCTCAAAAGTGCCGCGTGGAACACCAAAAAGGTGACGGCGCACCATGCCATTGCGCCCACAGGCGAAGTGCCGCCGGACTCGCTCCCGCAAAAGGAACGCGCTCTCTACCTCATGATCGCCACGGCCTTTTGTCTGCAATGCGCTACGAAGCGCAAAAAGTCGTTGTTTCCCTCGCCGATACCCGCTGGGAAACCACGGGACGGCGCATCCTTGACCCCGGTTGGACTGCCTTCAGCGGCCATGACGATGAGGACGACGATCCTGATGAGCAGTCCCTGCCGCCGCTGGAAAAGGGTGATACCGTTCACTGTCGTGACGTGCAGACCCTGAAGAAAAAGACTTCGCCGCCTGCCCGCTTCACCGAGGGAACGCTCATCGAGGCGATGGCCAATGTTCGCGCTCAAGGAAGCCAGGGGCATCGGCACCGAAGCCACCCGCGCCAAGGTTCTCGAAACACTGAAAGAGCGCGGCTATCTCGCTGCCGACAGGAAAGCCCTTGTCTCCACGCCGCTCGGCAGGGAAGTCATTGCCCTCACGCCGCCCGCGCTCAAAGACCCCATCACCACGGCGGAATGGGAATCCCGGCTGGAAGCCATCGCGCATGGCGCGGAAACGCTGGATGTGTTTCTGGCTGATCAGTGCCGGATTCTGCCGGACTTGCTCGCTCCGATTCTCGGAGACGGCAAGCCCGCCTTTCCCTGTCCTTCCTGCGGCGCGGCTCTGAACCGCCGCAAGCGCAAGAAGGACGGCGCGTGGTTCTGGGGTTGTACCGCCTACCCTGATTGTCCGGTCATCCTGCCCGATGACAACGGCAAGCCCGGTAAGGCCAAGCCTCGTCCCGCGCTCTCGGAATACGCCTGCCCGGCCTGCGGCAAGCCACTCGCTAAACGCTCCGGCGCGAAAGGCGAGTTCTACGGCTGTTCCGGCTACCCCGGATGCAAGACGACCTGCCCGGTCAAGCTGGACGGCTCACCCGATTTCGAAGCGAAGAAAAAAGGGAAATAGGAAGGAAGATGTGGGGGCGCTGCCCCCACGCCCCCGCAAGGGGCATGATGCCCCTTGACCCCCATTGCCGGAACACATGGCAAGCCATGTGTTCCGAAATGAGGGGGTTCGGGGGGAGCTTCAGCCGTTAGACGAGTCTTCGAGTCTTACGGATGAAGACAGCAACGCATCATTCCCCCCGACGGGGTTTGGGGTGGAACCCCAAATAGTAAAAGGGAGATACCGACATGAAATATATTCTCGTGGTTATGCTGTGTCTGACGCTGGCCGCGCCGTGCCTTGCCGGTTCCTGCCAGGATATGCGGAACGCCGTGGGCGGCGCGATTCAGGAACGCAATGGCAGGGTATCGGACACGCATGACGTACTCATGCCCGATCCTGAAACGGAGCGCGACGCGCTCTCCGGCTGTCTCGGCTCCATCAACGGCATAGGCGACGCCTTCAGCCTCGGCGTGACGCTTCCGAGCATGGATCAGATCGTTGCGGGCATCTGCAAACAGGTGGACTCCTACATCCACCAGAAAATCAATGACGCCCACAATCAGGTGCTGAATACCGTCAACGGCATTGGCGGCAACAATCCTTTCAAGGTCTACGGCACAAGCGGCGACTACATTCTGCACCTCAAGGGGAAGCTCAAATGAGGGCGGTCTGCGTTCTTTTGGCTGTGCTGTGCCTGATTCCGTGCGCGGCGTTTGCCGCCGGGCGGGCAAAAGTCGTCTTCCCGCCCATGCGCCCTCTGACGGCTGACTGCGTTCTGGACGCCGCCCGCGTCAGTGGAATGCCCGCCGCCGCGCTCTTTGCCATTCTCGCCACGGAAGGCGGCAAAATCGGGGAAGCCCTGAGCAACAAAAACGGGACGTGGGATTTGGGGGCGTTCCAAATCAATTCTGTACACCTCAAGGATCTGGCCGCGATGGGCATTTCGGCAAGGGCTGTGCTGTGTGATGGCCGCGCCAATGCTCATGCCGCCGCATGGCTGTTACGCAAGGAATACAGGCGCACCGGCAATCTCTGGCAGGCCATTGGCGCGTATCATTCCCGGACGCCGCATCGACGTGACGCCTATATCCGGCGCGTCAAAAGCAATCTGAAACGACTTCGGAAGGAAGGGTTGTCTGTGTTGGCGTTGCGGAGCGGGGAGATACGGCCATGAACCAGTCCGGCAGCGACAGGGAAGAT
>CASQEL010000358.1 GCA_949427775.1 uncultured Desulfovibrionaceae bacterium | reverse complement strand
GTCCCCGTTCTCCCGCCCTCCCGGCTCTGGTCCGTCAAAAATACACCTGGCGGCGGGCGGCGGAGCAGTTGATCAAGATCTACCAATCTGTTATTGCCGCACGCGTCGCCTGACGACATGACTTCCTGTGCCTTCGCAAAAAATTTCGGATAACCACAAGGGAGAAATTGCCTTGTCCGGTATGCTTCGCCCGGCTGTTCCGCTCCGAACAGCCCTTTTCCGTACGCCGGGACAGTTCCCGGAAACCGCCCCCGTCCTGCGATTGACGCGGGACGGCGACGCCCCGGAAATTCTCTGCGGCCCGTCGGCATCACTATCCGATTCCGGTTCTCCCCTGTCGGGAAAACGGCTTGTCTTCGGCCCTCCGGCCCCTGAAAGAACCGGCGCCCTCGGCCTGCGCCCGGCCCCGGATCTTCCTCCGCTCGTCGGGCAGGACGCCTGCCCTCCCTGCTCCTCCACCGAGCACCACACCGAGAGCCCGGCGTACGTTCGATACAGCGCTCACCCCCTGCTCCAGGATCTTTCCCCGGCCCTGCTTCACCGCCCCTTCACACGTTTCGACTTTGCGGACGAGTGGAACAATCTCGGTTTCGGGCGCATCCGCACCGACGGTTCCCCCTGGGGCGTTCAAGGGGGCATCACCGTCGACGGCGCTGTGGAGCTGGCGGGCATGTATATCCGGGATGCCTCCGGGCAGTCTGTCTATGCCGGATCCTATCTGACCTTGCTGGACACGCCCGCCGCTTCGATTCTCTGGTGCGCCCGTCCCGTGGGACCGGCGGACAGTACGGAATGGACGATTGTCGAACGCTTCCTCAGCGACTGGCGACCGGACGATCTCCCCTGCCTGCCCTGCCTGCAACAGACGCCCGCGGGATGCCGCTGTCTGGTCACCATGCGCCTGGACTGCGACGAAGACATCAGCTCCGCCCGCGATGTCTTTGAATGGTACGCGGGCGAAGGCATTCCCTTTTCTCTGGCCGTCAAAACCGGCCTGCCCATGTGTCCCGCCGACCTCGCCATGCTGGAGGACGTGCGCGCCGCCGGGGGCACGCTCCTTTCCCATAGTCACACGCACCCCTACAATTGGGGGGCCACAGCCGAAGAAGCTCTGGCCGAAGCCACGGCCTCGCGTCAATGGTTCCGGGACACCTGGCCGCATCTGCCCGCTCCCGCCCTGGCCGTGTCGCCGTTTCACAGCAATCCGCCCTATGCCATGCGGGCATTGGCGCAAGCGGGATTCCAGGGCGTCGTTTCAGGCATCATTCACAACGATCCCGAATACCTTCTGGGGCGGGCGGGAATCGTTCCCTTTGCGGACGGAGCGCTGGTCAGCATCAGCCAGCAATCCATGTTGCACGGCGACTGCTACCGCCGACAGGGAAACAGCGTGGATGTTCATGTACAGGCATTTGAAGCGCAATATGCGGCGCGCGGCATCTTCGGCTATCTGGATCATCCGTTTTCGGAACGCTATCAATACGGGTGGGAATCCAAGGCGCAACGCCTCGACGCCCACCGGCGACTTGTCGGCGCCCTGCGCGACCGCCCGGACGTATGGTTCTGGAACCAGGAACAATGCTTCCGGTTCGTCCGCGCCTGTTCCCGTCTGCGGCTGCGATGGAATGCCGACGATACGGTGACGGCGGAAGGCGTTTTTCCGGAAATGCCGTACCGCCCCGTATACCGCCTCAGAGGCGAAGAGCACATCCTTTGACATCCTCCCCCGCCTAAAGTCGGGGGATTCACCTTAGCGACTAAAGTCGCGTTCCGGCTAAAGCCGGTATCGCTCCTGCTGAAGCAGGCTTAAGTCATTCACCCTCAATCCGGAAGGTCTCATCAGCATCTTCCTGCTGCGCAATGTATTGCTTGATAACCTCATCGGTCACATTGCCACTGCTGCAACAGAAATAGCCGCGCGCCCACATATGGCGTCCCCAATACTGACGGCGCAACAACGAGAATTCGTTTATCATGGCATGAGAGGTCCGATCTTTCAGTTGTTGCATCAGCTTGCTCACAGCAAGGTTTGGCGGAATCGAAACGAAAAGATGGATATGGTCGGGGGCTATATGTCCTTTGAGTATTTCCACCTGATGTTTCTCACAAATGCCGCGTATCAGCGACCTGGCCCTCTGGGCGATGTCACCTGACAAAATCTTTTTCCGGTACTTGGTTATCCAGACCAGGTGCAGGTGAATTGAAAAAACACTGTGGGAGCCTTTACGATAGTTACTCATGCCCACAGCCTACAAAAGAAACGCTGAAGCCGCCACCTAAAGGTGGGGGTTTTACCCCTCCCTGAGTGGGACAATAAACGGCAGCACAAGAGCTGTTTTCGTGGCTTCCTCTGTGGTCAGGCTTCCCTTAAGCTTTTGCGCTCTCTCACTTAAAGCAGCCATTGATTCAGCGAAATCCATACGTCCCTCTCAAGGCAAGGGGTTGAGACATGATGCAAACGCCCTGATGTTTTCGTTTGCCCTGTCCCAAATAGACAAGGATGGGAGCCGAAAACCGTCAGAGAACGGTCGGGAACGTTGCCGTTAC
>CASQEL010000357.1 GCA_949427775.1 uncultured Desulfovibrionaceae bacterium | reverse complement strand
CGGCCGCCTGCATCATGAGGAGTCAGGCATGAAGTGCACGGAACAGCTTGCGGCGCGCTTCGGGATTGAAAGAGCGGAAGCGGCGGACATCATGGAGCAGGTACGGATCCGGCGGGAAAAGCTGGAAACGAAAATGGCCGACAGCGCCGATCTTGACGCGAAATTGCGGGCAACCATGGATACTCTTTCCGCAAGGGAATACACCCTTGCCCTGGCAAACAAGCGGGCGATACAGCTTTCCCATGCAAAACGCATGGAACTGTTCAATCTTGCCGCGGAGAGTTTCAAGGGGCGGGAATGGGAAGCCTTTCCCGCCATTCTGGGAGGTTCCCAACGCGCCCTGCCCGGTTCGCGCAGAAGCGTGGATGCCGGACAGAGCGCGCTGAGGAGTTATTATCTTGGGGGCTTCATCAGTGATCTGGAAGCGCTGGACGGCGGGAACGGAGCCTATATCAAGCTGTTCAACCGGGAAAGCTTCGATGCCGATATTGCGAATGCGCTGTGGACGTCGGATACTCCCGCCATGCCCGAATACCGGGGACCGAAGGAGGCTCTGGAAGTGGCGCGGGTCATCCGCAAGTGGCAGGAAAAGGCCAGATACGATGCCAATCGGGCCGGAGCATGGATAGAAAGAGAGCCGGGCTATGTGGTGCGCCGGAGCCATGACCGGAGCAGAATGCGCCGCGCCGGGGAAGTGAAATGGACGGAAGATGTCATGAACCTTCTGGACTGGGACAGGACCGGGGACGGCAATCTGCTCACGGACAAGAGCAGACGGGATTTTCTGCATGAGGCGTATGCCGACCTCACTCTTGCCCGGCGGCGGAAGCGCAACGGCAACGAGTCGGGCTTTACCGGATCCGGCATCGGGGCGCGCGCGGCGGGAATGAGCCGGGAACGCGCGCTGTATTTTCGGGACGGCGCGGCATGGTTTACGTACAACAAGGAGTATGGCCGGGGAAACGTGCGCGAAGCGGTGATCGACGGCCTGTCCTCCATGGCGAACAATACCGCGCTCATGCGGACGCTGGGGCCGAATCCGCACGGAACCGTGGATGCGGCCATGCGGATGCTCGAAGAGGCGTACCGCAATGCCGGGAACCAGAGGGGTATCGACAAACTCAACGGCGTCCGGGAGCAGACTTCTCATATCATGAAAGAAGTGGACGGCACACTCAACGCGGAGGCTGCGGAACATCCCACGCTGGCCGCAGTGGGGCGCGTCACACGGGCGCTGCACTCCGTCACCAGACTGGGCGGCGCGTTACTGTCCGTTTTTTCCGACGCGCCGAATTTCGCGGAAGAAATGGCGCATCAGGGACATCAATACCTCTCCGCCTTGCTGGAGGGCATGACGCCGACCGCTCAGGGACGGGGGACACGGGCACAGAGGCGCATCATGTCCGCCATGGGAGTCTTTGCGGACAGTATGGCCGGCGACATTGTGGCGCGAGTATCCGGTGATAGCGGGCCGGGGGCCATGAGCAGGATGCAGACATGGTTTTTCAAGCTGAATGGCCTGAGCTGGTGGACGGATTCATGGCGCAAGGCAACCGGGCTGATGATGGCGCATGATCTGGCGCTGGACAGCGGCACGGCGTGGAGCGGACTTTCCCGTCAGAAACGCAGGTTCATGGAGATGTACAGCATCGGCGAAGCGGAATGGGATCTGATGCGCCGGGGAAAACTCACGGCAGCGGACGGCAGGAAGTATTTCACCCCGGACGCGCTGGAAGGCGTGGGAGATGCGGACATAGCCGCATACCTGCAAAGCCGGGGCGTGGACGATGCCGCGCTGACGGCCCCGCGCATTGCCGATACACGGGAAGATCTGGCTGACCGCCTGCGGGCGATGCTGCGTGACCGCATCAATTCCGCGGTTCTGGAGCCGGACGCCAAAACACGGGCCCGCATGCGGCGGGGAATCAGCGCGGGAACATGGACGGACGAAGCGCTGCGCCGGGCCATGCAATTCAGGAATTTTTCCTTCGCCTTCACCCGGCGTCCCCCTGGAAGGAGGATGAAAGGAAGCGCTGGAGACAGCGGGGTGGAAACAGGCATGGCCTTTGCCGGACTTATGCTCATGGCAACCGCCTTCGGCTATATTTCCATGACGGCAAAAGACCTTGCCGCGGGAAAAACGCCGCGTGACCCAAAAGACCCGAAAACATGGGGGGCCGCCTTCCTTCAGGGGGGCGGCGCGGGACTTTACGGTGACGTTATTCTGGGAGATTGCAACCGCTTCGGCGGCTTCGCGGCATCCGTTGCGGGGCCGACTGCGGGCAATGCCGGAGAATTTGCAAGAATATGGACGCAACTGAGAGAAGGCGACAGCTTCGGGCAGGAAGCCGCCCGCCGGATACAGAATAACTTCCCCGGCAATTCGCTGTCTTATGTGCGCTCAGCCATGGACTACCTCATCATGTATACCCTGTACGAGTGGATGAACCCCGGATATTTCCGGCGCATGAAAAAACGTGTGGCGAGGGAAAACAAGCAGACCTTTTTCATGCGGCCTGTAACGTGGCGGTAAGAGACAGGTAAGACTTTTTTTAGATGCGTCAG
>CASQEL010000356.1 GCA_949427775.1 uncultured Desulfovibrionaceae bacterium | reverse complement strand
CTGGGACAACTGGCTGAACGGGCCGGACGCCTGAAGGACGCAAGGGGGTACTATAGTCGCGCGGCCGCGCTGGAAGACAAGACCGGCGAGTCCGGCGGCCTGGCGCGACGATATCTGGCCAGGGTGGCCTTGCGTCGGCGCAAGGGCGAAGAAGCCCGCGAGTTGCTGCACGAGGCTCTGGTGCGCAATCCTCAAGATGCCGCGGCCATGGAAATGCTGGCCGGGCTGTACTTGGACGGCGGCGAAGACCCGGCCATGGCGGAAATGCTGGCTCGCCAGAGCGTGGGGCTGCGCCCGGAACACAAGGAATCATGGCTGTTGCTGGCCCGCGCATTGCGTGCCCTGGGGAGGGAGGCCGATGCCGGAGCCGCCGAGGTCAGGGCGGAACGGGCATAGGCCGTATACGCGGCTGAAGCGGCGCTCCTTATTCCTCTACAGAGCGTGGAAGTCTTGTTCCAGGGCCATAGCGAGTATGATAGATATATTCTTTGCTGCCTGAGCATGTTTCTTCGGCATGAAATGCAAACCGTCGATTCCGGCGGCCTCAGGCGGTTGCGCGTGTCAACATGGCGTAGATGGCATGGACAGCCCGTACCAGATCGTCGGGAGCAAGACGCAACTGCACGCCGCGCAGCCCCGCGCTGACATATATCCGTTCCAACAGGACGGCGCTTTCGTCCAGATAAACGGGGTAGGCTTTGCGCGCGCCTATGGGCGAACAGCCGCCACGCATATAACCTGTCAAGGGCAATACCTCTTTCAGCGGCGCCATGGTCACGCTTTTGTTGCCCGAGGCGGCGGCCAGGCGTTTGAGATCGAGTTCCTCCGCCGCGGGGATGCAGGCCATGAGAACGCCATGTTTGTCGCCGCGCGCAACCAGCGTTTTATAGACTTCCTCCACGGGAACTCCCAATGTGCGGGCCAACGTGACAGCCGACAGATCATGTTCGTCCACATGTGCCTCATGCAGCGTATAGGGAATGCCGAGTTCGTCCAGCATGCGAGCGGCGTTTGTTTTTTTGACGGACATGAAACCTCCCGTGGCAATAAGTTTCGAGAGTGTACTCCTTGCAACGCCGCGGGACGGAAAAAGGCGGCGTTGCGGCAGAGGGGGTACTGAGGGCTGACCCTAGTACACAGAAACATCTAAAGTTTCTGTGTACTAGCCGCCATGCGAGAGCATGGCGCGGCGGCATAGTCGCCGTGAATGCGCCGAAAACCGCGTTTTTCGGCGAATGATCTTGACGCAAAATACGAAATATTTTGTGTTATACTGTACTAGGGCAGGGCGTGCGGCAGCTCCTGTGATTGTCCTTGATTACCTACGCGGCTCTTTTTTGGCGTATCGCCGGGGGACTGCGGCGGGTGGGCTGTCCGCGCGCGTTGCGGCGTTTCTTCGCCGACCATAACAAAAGTTCTTGAAGGAAGGAGGGGGTGTGGGGGAGGAAGGAAACTTCTTTCAAGAAGTTTCCTTCCTCCCCCACACCATGCGTCTTTCGTTCAACACTCTTTTCCTTACGCTTCCACCACCGTTCCCAGCGGCGCTCCCTCCAGCAGATAGCGTTCCAGGCTGGATTCGGCCCGACCGTCGAGAATCAGGGCTTTGCGGCAGCCCGCGTCCAGCGCGTGAAGACAGGCTCCCACCTTGGGGAGCATGCCGCTGTGGATGACGCCTTCGGCGGTAAGATCGTCGATGCGGGCGCGGGTCAGGGCGGGGATAAGCTGTTTGTCGGCGTCCAGCACGCCCGGCACGTCGGAGATCAGCACAAAGTAGTCGGCGCGCAGCGCGCCCGCCATGGCTCCGGCCGCGGTATCGGCATTGACGTTGAGGCTTTTGCCGTCGTCGCCCATGGCCACGGGGGCCACGACGGGAAGATAGCCGCCGTCCAGCAGGGTTTGCACCACGCCCGGGTTCACGGCATGCACCTCGCCCACCAGACCCAGAGCCGGATTGATGGGCCTGGCCCGGAGCAGTGCGGCGTCCTTGCCGGAAATTCCCACGGCCCGTGCGCCATGTTGCTGAAAGAGGGTCGCCACGGCTTTGTTGACCTGGCCGCAGAGCACCATTTCCACGACGTCCATAGTAGCCTGATCGGTGACGCGCAGTCCTTGCTCGAACCGGCTTTCAATGTGCAGTGTTTTGAGCATGGCACTGATCTGCGGTCCGCCGCCGTGCACGACCACCAGGCGCATGTTCCGCGCGGCCAACCGGGCCAGACCGGCGGCGAAGGCCGCGCACAGGGCGGGATCGTCCATGGCGTGACCGCCGTATTTGATGACCGCTGTGGGTGTGGACATGTTCGTCTCCTCGCTCCGGCTGGAGCATTTCAATTGTGCGGTTCCATGGCGGCTGCGAGAGCAGACGCCTGTTGCAAAGCCGCCTTTTTCCGTCCCGCGGCATTGCAAGGCCATCATTGACCTTGCGGCAGGTTCACTACGGCTTCGGCCAATGCTTGCCTTGCGCCTTGCAGGCCGAAAAAATTCGGCTTTTCACGGACGGCGTTTTACCGGGGGCTGACCCTGGTACCACATAACACAAAATACTTCGTATTTTGCGTCAAGATCATTCGCCGAAAAA
>CASQEL010000355.1 GCA_949427775.1 uncultured Desulfovibrionaceae bacterium | reverse complement strand
GGGGTTTGGGGGCGAGCAGCCCCCAAGAGCGCATTTCAACCTGAAAATACTCTAAACGGCGCAAACATCGCAGAGCGGGGTTTGTCATCAGTCCGACACGACTATGCCGAGGGGAGGGCCTTATTGCAGCGTCGTCGGGCGATTTCTCCTCAATAACAGAATTTTTCTCAGGCTACGGCTGCACCTTTCGTTCCAGAAACTCCACAATATGCTGCGCCACGAGGCGATTCGCTTCGGCGTTGGGATGACCATCGCCGGGGATAATATACTGTCCGGGATTCCTTGCATAACCGGGCAACCACTGTTCCACGTCGATGACGGGCACTTTCTGCTTCTCCAACGCCGTCGTCAGCATGCTCGCCGTATCCGGAGGCCACGCCAGCACTTCAAACGTGGAACCCGGAAACTGTTTGCGAAATTCCCTGGAGGACTCGACGATAATGGCTTCCGTCAATGCCATACGCTCCTGAAGAGTCTTCAGCGGTCCCAGCACTTCGGTCAACTGTTCACGCAGCCCCAAAAATGTATAAGAATGAGAAAGCCATTTTTCCATGGTGCCCTCCCAGAAATACGGCGGATTGTCAGCAAACGTGCCTCGCCGCACGACGTTGCCGTTTTCCAGAAAATACCTGGGACCGTCCTTGTCCCACGGAGATAATCCCGCGGAACGACGCTGATGCCCGCGTATGGCCACATGGAACGCGATGACATGCTTGTAGTTCTTCAGTTCAGGCAGTCCATGCTGAATAAGCGCCAGCATATGATGGGGGCCGTAACCGGAAAGTCCGTAATTGAATACCTTGTATTTGCCCCTGGAAAGCTTGCCCACCAGATAGGCGAAGTTTTCGTCATCCTGCAAACCTTCGCCCAGCGTGAACGAGCATCCGAAAAAAACTACAGCCGTATCCGCATCCGGGGCGGGATAGGTGACGCGCCAACCGTCCTTGCCGATAGTGTAGGTGACATCATAAAGCATCACCCCGTCACGCACCGCCCGCGACCGGACCGACGCGCCGGGCACGGGAGCATAGCCTGTCACAGGGTCTTTTTGGGCGAGTCCCTTCGCAAAAATTCCCCCGCGCTCCACATGGATTCCCACCTCTTCCCTGACCATATTGTAGTAGTAATACTCTACTCCGGCCAAGGGAAGACACAAAGAGAACACGATGATGCAGAGATATCTGGCGACCGCCCCGCGTACCAGGCAAGCCAAGGCCACAAACAAGCCCCCCAGACAAACCAATAAAGCGAACACCCGCAGGGGAAAATGTCCCACGCTGCAGACGACGATGACCGCCGGCACCATGACTATGGCCGCGACACTCCAGAAACGCCTCATACTTCTCCTCACTCCTGTCTCTTTTACATATATACTCTCATAGACGGAAGAGCTACATGTTATGAAGCGCAATGCCATAACGCCGCAGCGACGTCTCCATCACTTCCCCGACGAATCCGCTCAAAAGATACATTTTTCATGCGGATTCCTTAAATTCTTTTACGGCACAGACCATCTCGATCTTCCTTGTACTTTTTTGTTTGAACATATCGGACGATTGAAAAATTTTTGCCGCTCTCTGCCCGATGAAAAAATCCGTTCAAATCCGACATGCAACCCCGCAACGATTCTGTCGCAAGACGTCCAAAACATACTCGTGCCGCAGGCATCCTCGGAAACAAGCAAGAAAAAGCCTTCACTTCCTGAACACCAGAGACGACTTCCATAGAAGCGATCTCTTATCCGGCGAGAAATGCACCGACACACCTGCTGCAAAACATACTACCTGTCGTGTCAATCCGCAAAGGTCTGATAAAACCGTTTGAGCTTTATCCGTGCTTACTGTGATTCCCGCAAGAAGATAAGACATTTTCACGACTTTTGAGTCTTGACGCAACACTACGGCTTGGCGGCAAATGCCTGGCGAAACAACGCTTCCACCCCCACCGCGTCCAATGCCGCAGGCGTCACGGCAAGCAAACCTCCCATAGTCCGCAAAGCGTTATCCGTCAGAGCGGGTATCATCTCCGGCATCAGTCCGTACTCGGCGAGTTGCACATCCGCAAGACCCACGGTGCGGATGAACTCCCGAAGACGCTGCACAAACAACGCAGGCCGCCGTGCGGGCAAGACTTCGGTCACATCCACTCCCATGGCGGCAGCCAGGCGTACGCAGCGTTCAGGCTGCTCACAGGCCATACGCTCGAAAAACGGCCCGCTCAGCAGCACCAGTCCCAGACCATGCGGCAGTTCCGGACTGAAGGCGCTGAGTGCATGTTCCATGGCATGGAGGGCGACGCAACTGGAGTAGGATTCACACAAGCCCGCCGCCGTGCCGGCCCAGGCCAGCCGGATGCGGGCCTCCAGGTCGCTGCCGTCCTGTACGGCGCGGGGCAGAAACTGCACAATGGCGCGGATAGCCTCCACCGCCAGCAAACCGCTCGCAGGCTGACGACAGGTAGCCAAAAACGCCTCCGCACTGTGGAAAAATGCGCCCATGCCGGTTATGGCCGTGACGCGGGGCGGCACCGTCAGCATCAGTTCGGGGTCCACGACAGCGCAAACAGGAAACGTCGAATCGTCGC
>CASQEL010000354.1 GCA_949427775.1 uncultured Desulfovibrionaceae bacterium | reverse complement strand
CTTTTCCGGCACGGCCGTGGCCTCCAAATACGAAGGTCTGGACATCATCCCGGCCAATCTCAACGTCTACGCCACCGTGGCTACGCTCTCCAACAGCATCAAGCGATTTTTCGGCTTCCGCCAGGCGCTGGATCAGGCCGCGCTGGATCATTATGACTACATTATCCTGGACTGCCCTCCCACCATCGAGGGCACGCTGCTGACCAACGCGCTGATCATCACCGACTACGTAATCATTCCCGTGGGCGTGGAAGACACCTATGCCCTGTCGGGCGTGTCCCATCTGATCAAAGTGGTGGAAACGCTGCGCGCGGACACCGACTCCAGCCTGGCCATCATGGGCGTGCTGCTGACCATGTTCGACGGCCGCAACACCGCCGCCAAGACCATCCGCAGCGTGGCCATCGGCACCTTCGGCGAGGATATGGTGTTCTCGTCCACAATTCCGCGCAATACGACGCTGAACAAGGCGGTCATGTCCAGTCAGGCCGTGTGCGATTTCGATGACACCTGCGCCTCCTGCCGCAGCTACCGCGAGCTGGCCCAGGAAATCGAAGCCCGCGCGGGACGGTGAGGCAGCCATGACGTCCAAACTCGATTTCGCCGCCGCCCTCGGCGAACAGCTCAAGGCCGCCGGAGCCCAGATGCGGGCCATGCGCACTCCCAAAGACGATTCCCCGGTTGCGCAGACCCCGGATCATCCGGCCCTCGATGTCTCGATCGAGACCGCCCCGACTGCGACAGTCACCGCGACACCTCCGGCTGCGGCCGATGCGACAGTCGCCGTGACGCCGCGTGACGCCACAGTCTGTTCCGCGACGCGAACCACGGAAACAGTTCCGACAGCCACGGCGACTGTCGCCGCAACCGTCACGAACGAAAGTTCCTCTTCCGCCGCTCCCGATACGCGACATTCCGAAGCCGACACGACGGGCAATGCCCTGAAAACCGCGCCCAACAGCGGCATTCCCGATGGGTCGCGGGCAGCCGGAAGCGACGAGAAGATCGTCACCGTAACTGTCACAAAGACTGTCACTTCAGACATTCCCCATGCCGTGCCGTCCCCAACGCGCGAAGCAGAACGCGCCCTTTCTTCAACCTTCCCCCACGCCACGCCGGAATCGGCGTCGCCGTCTCCGGACGCCGGGGGAGAGCGCCGCTCCGGAACCGCCATACCACCTTCCATAACTTCCGGAGCGGCGCCCGATCCCCGCAACCACGCGGCCGCGTCCGGCGAAACCACGCCATGCTCGCCCGCGCTGTCCGAGCGCGCCTGGCGCGGGGGCGTGCGCGGGGCAGTTCTGGATATGCTGCACCAACTGGCGCCGGGACAGGATTACGTGCTGGTCAATCTCAAACGCCTGGCCGCGCACATGGGCATTTCCTACGGTTCCGTGCGCAACGCCATGAGCCGCCTGGCGCAGTCCGGCGACATCAGCACGCGTCAGATCCGCGTGGCCGACGGGCACGGAGTGCGAGTGGACTTTCACGATGATTCCGCCCGGCAGAGCCGCCGCAGCCACGGCCGCCGCGAAACCGGAACGGGGCAGGGCAGAAGCCAGCGCGCCGCGCGTTCCGCCGGATCGACAGACTCTCCCCGCTCTGCGGGAGGGAGCGATCCCTCAGGCGGCCCGTCCTTCTGGGACACGCCTGACGATGTTTTTCTTTTGGCCTGGCCGCATGCGGCGGCCGCCGGGGTGAACATGGACCTGCTGCGTTCTCTCCGGGCCGTGTTCACGGCCCAAGGGTTTTCCGAAGTCGGACTTCCCCGCAGCCTGCGGCATCTGGACTGGCAATTGGAACAGCTCAAACACGGAGGAACGGACGATCCCTCCGTCATCGACTCCCTGGTGGAAACCTTTCTGTCACGGCTGCGACGGCAGGGATATCTGCCCCGACCGCAGGGCTACGAGGATCCGGAACTGCTGCGGCTGCGTGAAGAAGCCGGGGAACGGGACACCTACGACGCCGCCCGAACGGAACATCGCTGAAACATGTCTGCATTTCGCCCTTGGCCCTTCAGCCGCGTCCGTCCACATTCTCTCAGTCGCGCGTCCGGCGTCCCTGATCCGAAAAGGACGAACCGCCGACGCCGTTCCGACTGTCCGGCGTACGCCGGACAGCCCGACAAAATGTTGAACGTCTGAAGTGCGCGGCAGATTCCGGACACCATCCACGGCGATGAGGAGCGTATCCCCCCGCGCGAACATGCTGCGGCGCGGCGTCTCATCGCCTCCTGAATACGAAGCACGGATCGAGGCAAAAGCCGTGCGCTCCCGCTCCCTCTGTTTCCATCCCCGGCCAGCTCTCCTGCTTTTTCAGAGCGTCGGAACCGGGCTATAGGTAAGGAATGCCCGCAATGAAGCCTGCCTCTCCCCAGCCCCCCGCCGTCAAAGCCCCCCGCGCCAAGACGCAGCGCGGCCGCGCCGCAACGCGCCGGGACGAAACCGTGCCCCAGGACGACGGAGCTCCGGAATCCGGGATCGGGACGACATCGCGCTGTACGCCGGAAACGCCTGTAAAACCTTCCCGCGAACAAAACCGGGAGATTCCAGGGCCGGTCGTGTCCTCAGGAATTTCAGCAAGTTCCGGCGAAACGCTCTGCAC
>CASQEL010000353.1 GCA_949427775.1 uncultured Desulfovibrionaceae bacterium | reverse complement strand
CTGGGTATCCGTGATCGCCGGAGGCCTGGTGTCCGCTCTGTTCGCGTTGCTCATCGCCGTGCCCGTCCTGCGTCTGGGGGACGACTATCTGGGCATCGCCACGCTGGGGTTCGCGGAAATCATCCGGGTGGTGATCACCAACGCGACGCCCATCACCAACGGATCGCTGGGCATCAAGGGGATTCCCAATCACGCCACGCTGATGACGGATTTCGGCTGGCTGCTGGTCACGCTGATCTTCATGGTGCGTCTGCTCAAGAGCAACTACGGCAATGTGTTCAAGTGCATCCGCGACAATGAGATCGCTGCCGGCGTCATGGGCATCAACGTCTTCTGGAACAAGGTGCTGTCGTTTTGCCTGGGCGCGTTTTTCGCCGGTGTGGGCGGGGCGCTGCTGGGCAGCCATCTGTCCACCATCGACCCGAAAATGTTCAACTTCCTGCTGACCTTCAACGTGCTGATGTTCGTGGTGGCCGGGGGGCTGGGGTCCATTACCGGCAGCCTCATCGGCTCCACGGTGATCACCATTCTGCTGGAATGGCTGCGGGCCATTGAAGAACCCATGAATCTGGGCTTTGTGGAAATTCCCGGCATTCCCGGCATGCGCATGGTGGTGTTTTCTCTCGTGCTGTTGTGCATTATCCTGTTCCGGCGCGAAGGCATCATGGGCATGCGCGAGTGGACGTGGGACATGATTCCGGGCCTGCGGAGGACGAAATGAGCGCGAGCGTGGAATTTTCCGAAAAAACAGGGAATGCGACCGCCACGGCGGCGGGCGCCGGCGCGTTCGCCAAGCCCCGGCCGGAAGACGCTTTTCTGCTGGTGGACAACGTGAGCATGCGTTTCGGCGGGGTGACCGCCGTCAATGAACTGGAAATGGCCATTCCGCGCGGCGGCATTGTGGGCCTCATCGGTCCCAACGGCGCGGGCAAGACTACGGCTTTCAATGTGATCAGCGGCTTCTACAAGCCCCAGGAGGGGCGGGTGGTGTTCAACGGACGCGACGTGACCGGTCTGCCGCCGCACCGCATCTGCGCGGCGGGCATGGCCCGCACCTTTCAGAACATTCGTCTGTCCCATAACATGTCCGCCCTGGAAAACGTCATGGTGGGCTGTCAGGTGCGCCGCAAGTACCCCTGGTGGATGGCCCCCCTGGGGCTGCCCATGTTCACGCGGGAAGAACAGCGCATTCACGACAAGGCCATGGCGCTGATCGAACGGCTGAGCCTCGTGCAGTACATGCACGAAAAGGCCTCCAGTCTGCCCTACGGAGCGCAACGGCGTCTGGAAATCGCCCGCGCCCTGGCCACGGAACCGAGCTTTCTTCTGCTGGACGAGCCCGCCGCGGGCATGAACCCTCAGGAGAGCGTGGAGCTGATGCACTTCATCGGGCATATCCGGGACGAGTTCGATCTGACCATCCTGCTGATCGAACACGACATGAAAGTCGTCATGGGCGTATGCCGGTATATCTGGGTCATGGAATACGGGACGCTGATCGCCGAGGGCGAACCCGCCGCCATCCGAAGCAACCCCGAGGTCATCAAGGCGTACCTCGGCGAGGATATGGTGCAGCAGCATGCTTGAAATCAAAGATCTCCGGGTCCGTTACGGCGGCATCGAGGCTGTGCAGGGCGTCAGCCTGACCATTCCCCGCGGGAGCATCGTGACGCTCATCGGCGCCAACGGCGCGGGCAAGAGCAGCATTATCCGTTCCGTGGCCGGGCTGAACAAAACAGTCAGCGGCGACATCCTTTTCACCCGGCATGAGGGCGAAACGCCCGTGTCGCTGATGAAGCATCCGCCTGAGGACATGGTGCGCCGCGGCATCGCCCTGTCGCCGGAAGGACGGCGCATTCTGCCGCACCTGACCGTGGCGGAGAATCTGGCTCTGGGCGCGTACAGCCGCAACGACAAGGAAGGCATCGCCGCGGACATCGAGTGGGTGTACACGCTTTTTCCCCGGCTGCGGGAACGCAACTGGCAGAAGGGCGGCACCCTGTCCGGCGGGGAGCAGCAGATGCTGGCTGTGGGTCGCGCGCTGATGAGCCGCCCTGATCTGCTGATGCTGGACGAGCCGTCGCTGGGATTGGCTCCCCTGCTGGTGAAGGAAATTTTCAGCATCATCCTGCGCATCAATGCCGAAGGCAAAACCGTGCTGCTGGTGGAGCAGAACGCCTACGCCGCCCTGTCCATCGCGCATTACGCCTATATTCTGGAAGTGGGCCGCATCGTGCTGGAAGGCACGGGCAAGGAACTGCTGGAAAATCCCAAGGTCAAGGAAGCCTATTTGGGAGGATAGCGGCGTCCGCGGTTCGCCCCCTGCGGCGGCGGAGAGGATGTCTTTAAGCGCCTGCGAGGTTCTTCCGTCGCCGTCTTTGCATTGTGCGTGGGGAATTTCGTCATAACTGCGTTTTCGAGCATGGAAAACAGCGGCCGAGCAAACGTTCTCGCCGCTGTTTTGTCTTTCCGCGGAACAGGCAAACATTGCTCGGGCCGCGCCGCAGGAGAGTTTTAGAGCATTTCTCGAATGAAACTCTCCGGTTTCATTCAATCTCGCTGCCGTCATTTCGCGGGAAAAGCGTGGTTTTCCCGCTCATTCGGCGCGGGCGTG
>CASQEL010000352.1 GCA_949427775.1 uncultured Desulfovibrionaceae bacterium | reverse complement strand
CTGAACCCCGACTGGAAGTGGGACTATCCCGCGCCGGATCGGGTGGGGCGGGCCTACAAAATCGAAGACGCCGCCGGACGCTACATCGTCTACACCAAAAGCTGTTTTCCCGCCCATCTGACCCTGGAAGGCCTGCGCATCGTCATCGACTGCGCCAACGGAGCCAACTACAAGGTCGCGCCGCTGGCGTTGCAGGAGCTCGGAGCCGAGGTCTTCAAAATGGGCACGGAACCCAACGGCACGAACATCAACGACAACTGCGGTTCGCTCCATCCCCAGAAAGTGGCGGCCAAGGTGCGCGAGGTCCGGGCCGACGTGGGCCTGGCCCTGGACGGCGACGCGGATCGCCTGATCGTGGTGGACGAGCACGGCGTCATTCTCGACGGCGATCAGATTATGGCCATCTGCGCCCAGGCCATGATGGAACGCGGCGAGCTGCCGGACAACACGCTGGTGTCCACGGTCATGAGCAACATGGCCCTGGAAGTCTTTATGAACGAGCGGGCGGGCAAACTGCTGCGCACCGCCGTGGGCGACCGCTACGTGGTGGAAGCCATGCGCAAGACCGGCGCCATGCTGGGCGGCGAGCAATCCGGACATCTTATCTTTCGCCAGTACAGCACCACCGGCGACGGTCTGCTGGCGGCGCTCCAGATCCTGCGCGTCATGTGCGAAAAGCAACGTCCCCTCTCCGAGCTGGCCGGTCTGCTGACGCCGTTCCCCCAGGAACTCATCAACGTGCGGGTGGAAAAGAAAATTCCCTTCGAACAGTGCCCCGGCGTCGGCGAAGCCGTGACGGCCGTGGAAAAGGAACTCGCGGGCCGGGGGCGTGTTCTGCTGCGCTACTCGGGCACGGAACCCTTGTGCCGCGTCATGGTGGAGGGGGAAGACCCCGCCAATGTGCGTCGCCATGCCGAATTTCTGGCGGAAACAGTCCAAAAACTGCTGCGCTGACCTCCGCCCGGCGCTCAACGGAATTCAGGCGGACTCAACGGCGTCCGTCGATATGTATAGAGTCGCACCGATCCGCCCCGCTGTCAGGGGACGGGACCGGGCTCCCGGAATCCAACAGCACAGAGGAGCCGCATCATGAAGAACATTCGCAAGGTCGTCATTCCCGTAGCCGGATGGGGTACCCGTTCTTTGCCCGCCAGCAAGAACATCCCCAAGGAAATGTTGCCCATCTACAACAAGCCCGTCATTCAGTACGTGGTGGAAGAGGCCATTCACTCCGGCATCGAGGATGTCATCTTCGTGACCAACCGCGACAAGAGCGTCATCGAAGATCATTTCGACTACAACCTTCAACTGGAAGGCGTGCTGGAGCGCGCGGGAAAACTCGACAAGCTGAAGATGGTCCGCGACGTGGCCGAGATGGTCAACATCATGTCCGTGCGGCAGAAAAAGCAGTTGGGTCTGGGGCACGCCGTGCTCTGCGCCAAAGAACTGGTGCGTGACGAGCCCTTCGCCATCATGGTGGGCGACGATCTGATGTTCGGCGGCGTGCCGGGGATCAAACAGCTCATTGATGTGGCCATGGCCGAAAAAATGCCGGTCATCGGCGTTATGGAAGTGCCTCAGGAAAAGGTCAACCGCTACGGCATCATCGCCGGAGAAGAAGTCTCCCCCGGCGTCTATCGCGTGAACGACATGGTGGAAAAGCCCGAACGCGACAAGGCCCCTTCCCGTATGGCCATCGTGGGCCGGTATGTCCTGACGCCGGACATCTTCGACTATCTGCAAAAGGTCACTCCGGGCCACGGCGGAGAAATCCAGCTTACCGACGCCATGCAGGCTCTGGCCCGCGACAAGGGCATGATGGCCGTCAAAATGGCCGGCATACGTTTTGACGCCGGGGACTGGGCGGAATACCTGACCGCCAACATCTACTTCGCCCTGCAGGATGAGGAACTGCGCTATGAGCTGATCGGGTACCTGAAGAACATTCTTCAGTTCCAATAGCATAAAAATACACTGTGTTTTGGGGAAAGGGAAACCCGTTGCGGGCAAGGGGTTTCCCTTTCCGCGCCTTTCCGTGTCCGAAAACCCCATGCCGCGCCGGCTACGCCGCTACCGGTTATGCTGTGCGGGAAAGACCACGTTCTTCCCCGAGAAAAACGTCAATAAAGCGCCACATGTTCCATGCCGTCGCGTTGCTCAGCCCTCCTTACAGCACGCTTACCTATGCAGCGCCCGCCGACCTTCCCGAGACGCTCTGGCAGCCCGGCCTGCGGGCAGCCGTGCCTCTCGGCAACGGTGCGCTCCGCGTGGGGGTGCTGCTGGACGCCGGTCATTCACAGACGGATCTGCCGCCGGACATCACGCCCCGCCCGCTGATCTGGCCTCTGGAGCGCTCGCCGTTATTGTCCGCCGATCACCTGGACATGATCCGCCAGTTGGCCGTGCGCCAGGCCACCACGCCGGGCAATATCCTAGGCCATATTCTGCCGCCGGGACTGCGCACGACGCAGGTGCGGCTGCGCCGCTTCACCGGCGGCAAACCGCAGATGCTGTCTCTCAAGGCGCTCGCGCAATTGCCGGACGCCGAGCGGGCGATCCTGGCCGCCGCCTTTCGCGCCGGACTGGCCGATCTGGCGCCCGCGCGCACCGACGCCGCCGAAAGCGA
>CASQEL010000351.1 GCA_949427775.1 uncultured Desulfovibrionaceae bacterium | reverse complement strand
TCTGTCGTAGGTGATCATGTAGGCAATGATGGAACTCATGATTTCCGGGATGGCGGGGCAACCCGGCACCTTGATCTGCGGTTTGTCGCGGATGATTTCATGCAGCGGCGTGGCCCGCGTGGGATTGGGGCGGGCCGCCTGCACGCACCCCCAGGAGGAACAGGTGCCCCAGGCTACCAGGGCCCGGGCGTGCTCGGCCCCGCGCAACAGCTTGTCCATGAAGGGCTTGCCGCCGTCGATGCAGTACATGCCCTGCGCGCCCAGGGGGGTGTTGCCTTCCACAGCCAGAATATAGTTGCCCTTGTAGCGCTCAATGGTTTCCAGATAGGCTTCTTCCGCCTGATGCCCGGCGGCGGCCATGATGGTGTCCTGGTAATCCAGGGCGATCATGGACAGAATGATGTCCGAGGCCAACGGATGGGCCGTGCGCAGGAACGATTCCGTGCAGCAGGTGCAGGACAGACCGTTGATCCACAGCACGGGGAGGCGGGGTTTGGTTTCCAGGGCTGCGGCTATGGCGCTGTCCGCGCCGGGGCCGAGCCCCAGGGCTACGGCCGTGAGCGCACAGAATTTCAAAAAATCCCGTCTGGTTACGCCTCGATTTCGTAGGACTTCATAGGTGGTTTCTTCAGGTTGTGACATGGGGGACCTCAGTAACGGTTATGCAAAAAAGATATTTCCACTGGTATAAATGTAGAACTCTTTTGAGCTTCGGCGTCAAGGGGAAAGGCGTCGGAGCGTCGTCTGAGTTCGCAGGTTATCCGCCCCGAAAAAAAACGTTGCTTTCTTCGTCAGGAATGCTATCCAAGTCGGCTCTGTGACGTGAAACGTCTGCCGCAACCGGAAGATGCCGCTTTCTCCGACCTGTCTTCCATAACAATTTCGGAATGTTTTCATGCCTTATCTGCACGATGCCGAAGAGTTTCTGCGTCTGCGGGCCACAGGTCTGCCGTTGCTGGATGTCCGTTCTCCCGCCGAATTCGCCAAAGGACACATTCCCGGCGCGTATAATCTGCCCGTTTTTTCGGACGAGGAGCGCGCCGCGGTGGGCATCGCCCATGCGCGCGGCGGCAATGAGGCGGCCGTGCGCGTGGGCCTGGAATTGGCGGGGCCGCAACTGGCGGGCAAACTGGACGTTGCACGACGCCTGGCTCGCGACGGACGGGAAGTGCTCATGCACTGCCGGCGCGGCGGCATGCGCAGCGGTTCCATGGCGTGGCTGCTGGAAACAGGCGGATTTGTCGTCCACCTGCTTGCGGGGGGATACAAGGCCTATCGGACGCATGTGCGCGCCGCTTTGCAACGTCCCGCGCGGGTGTTGGTGCTGAGCGGCATGACGGGGTGCGGCAAGACGGATATTCTGCAGGTCATGGCCCGGACGGGCAGCCAGGTCATCGACCTGGAAGGGCTGGCCGGGCACCGGGGGTCGGCCTTCGGCGGCGTGGGGTTGCCCGCGCAGCCGGGGAACGAAGCCGTGGAAAACGCGCTCTACGAGCAGTGGGCGCGGCTGGATTTTTCACGGCCTGTCTGGATGGAGGACGAGAGCCGCCGCATAGGAACGGTGACCCTGTGCGAGGAGTTTTTTTCCCATATCGAGGGGGGGCGGCTGGTGCTGGTGACATTGCCCGTGTCGCTGCGCATCCGGCGGTTGGTGCGCATGTACGCCGACGGCGGATATGACGCGGCGCTGCTGCGGGGAGTGGAGCGCATCGCGTCCCGCCTGGGGAGCGAAACCTGTCGTAACTGCGCCGAGGCTGTGAAAGAGGGACGATATACTGATGCTGTCTCCATGATTTTAAGCTATTACGATAAAGCGTATGCGCATCAGATTGAACGGCGCGCTGAAAATATTGTACAGCGGATTACGCTGGAAGACGATGATCCGGAAAAAACGGCATATCTCTTGACGGCATTGGAAACAACGCTGTAAGACACGACCATAGCCATGAAATTTCCGTGCATGCCCTTGACGAAAGCAAAGAAGTCTTTACCTTTACGTTCCCTTGGGCGGTTTTTTCCCCTCCGGAACCGTGTTCAAATGCGGTGAATGGGCGCTGTGTGGCCTCCAGTGGACGGGAAGAAACGCTCTTCGGCACGTTATGACGGTCTGTTGCAAAATTACAGTCTGTTCGTCGGCATCGGGGCCGTATAGGGCCAATGTAAGCGATGCCTTCTGATGATCGGTGTTCCGGGTTCAATATTCCGGCGCCGCCCTATAAAACAGCAAGGAGAACTCTCTGTGATAACACCACAAGCGCAGTTTTGCCGCCTTACGCGGCAGGAAGTGATGGCTGCACTGCATGGGGCCGATGCCGACAATGATGTTTCACAGGAAGTGGAGCGTCTGGTGCAGGCATATAAAGCGTACTTTATGGAGAAAGCGCGGCCTACGGGGCCTATTCCTCCATCCGTGGTCATACGATGGCCTGAGACGGCCATCGGCGTCGTTGCGCTGGAGACGGCCAACGAACTGCTGAAAAAAGAGCTGCATCGCTGAAATCCGTGCGGTTTGCCGCACGAACCCATGCGGGGAAGGCCGGGTGCGCGTTCGGCCTTCCCCGTTCTGTCGCAATGTCCTGCCGCAAAATGTCACTAGTGGGCTGTCATTCTATAAATATCGGATAGAGGCGCTTCAATTTTATCCTC
>CASQEL010000350.1 GCA_949427775.1 uncultured Desulfovibrionaceae bacterium | reverse complement strand
CGCTCCGGCATGTAACAGCGCAAATATGGTGCGCTTATGCCTTTGCGGCGGCCGCCTGCTCCCGCGGCGGCAGAGCATTTTCATAGTGAAAATGCGCCAGTATAAAACGTGCCATAGTATTTTTCAGCATCATGTAAAAAAGCCCTGCACTATACGAATCCGTTGTGCCGTCGCGCCATGAACCTGACATTTGACGCCGAAATATGGAATCAGCTTTCAAAAGGTTGTTTCAGGCGGCATTGGCGAAAGTTCAGACCGCCGCTGTCCAACCCTCGGCCCGCGTCGTATATGCCGACAATGTCGTCCACGATTTCCATACCGACAGCCCGGCGGGCGTAGCGCAGAATGTTCCGGTAATCGGCTTCGTAGCGTTCCCCCTGCCAGCCGCCGCAGCGCACTACCACCAGCTCGCGGGAAAGACACAGGCAGAGCGGATCGATGTTGCAGGGACGGATCAGCGGCTTGCCTTCTTCGGGTACGGGCAGAAACGGTATGTTGTGCGCACGTGAAACATCTATACGGGCCACCAGCATTTCCGTGTCCGGGTGGCGCTCGTGGACGGCAAACGCCTCCGGAGTCAGCGCGTTGTCGTCATCCAGAAAAATCAGTCGTCGGCCGCGGCTCGCCTTGAGCAGCGCCTGACGCAGCGCGTTGCCGAAGTCATGGTTGCCCGGCAGATCGAAATAGCGCACGGCCGGATGGTCGCAGACGCGGGCTCCGCGCACGCCGTCGAATCCCACCAGCAGCTCCACGTCCGTCCCCGGAACAAGCGCGGCATGTTCCGCGGCATTCAGAACGGATTCCAACGCCTTGCGTAAGGCGTTGGGGCGGTCTCCCCGACTCGGGGTGATGACGGAATAACGGGGGCAAGGCATATCGTTCCTCTTTTCTAGAAAAAGTATAGCAAATAGTAAAACAAAAAGAAACGGGGCCCGAAGGCCCCGTTCCGAAAACAAGAGGGTGTTTTGTGAGATTAATACATGCCGCCCATGCCGCCCATGCCACCCATACCGTCCATACCGCCGGGCATGGCAGGCATATCCTTTTTGGGTTCGGGCTTGTCGGCGATGGCGCATTCCGTGGTCAGCAGCAGGGAGGCCACGGAGGCCGCATTCTGCAGGGCCGTGCGGGTAACCTTTTTCGGGTCGATGACACCGGCCTTGATCAGATCTTCGTATTCGCCGCTGGCGGCGTTGAAGCCGAAGCCGTCCTTGCCGGCGCGGACCTTTTCCACCACCACGGAACCTTCAAAGCCCGCGTTGTGGGCGATCTGACGCAACGGTTCTTCGATGGCGCGGCGGATGATGTTCACGCCGGCCAGTTCGTCGTCGTCAGCGGGCTTGATGTCGTTGAGAGCCTTGGACACGCGGATGAACGCGGTGCCGCCGCCGGGGACGATGCCTTCTTCCACGGCCGCGCGGGTGGCGTTCAGAGCGTCTTCAACGCGGTCCTTCTTTTCCTTCATTTCCACTTCGGTGGCCGCGCCCACATGCACCACGGCGACGCCGCCCACCAGCTTGGCCAGGCGTTCCTGGAGCTTTTCGCGATCGTAGTCGGAGGTGGTGTCTTCAATCTGCGCGCGGATCTGTTTCACGCGGGCCTTGATGTCGTCGCCCTTGCCTGCGCCGTCCACCACGGTGGTGTTGTCCTTGTCGATGACCACGCGCTTGGCGGTGCCGAGGTCGGTCAGATTGATGTTTTCCAGCTTCACGCCGATGTCGTCGGAAGCCACCTGGCCGCCGGTGAGAATGGCGATATCCTGAAGCATGGCCTTACGACGATCGCCGAAACCGGGGGCCTTGACGGCCACTACCTGCAGAGCGCCGCGCAGTTTGTTGACCACGAGGGTGGCCAGAGCTTCGCCTTCCACGTCTTCCGCGATGATGACCAGCGGGCGGTTCACCTTGGCGACCTGCTCAAGAACCGGCAGCATGTCTTTCATGCTGGAGATTTTCTTTTCGGTGCACAGGATGTAGGGGTTGTCCATTTCGCAGACCATCTTTTCGGCGTTGGTCACGAAATAGGGGGAGAGATAGCCGCGGTCGAAACGCATGCCTTCCACCACATCCATGGTGGTTTCCAGGCCCTTGGCTTCTTCAACGGTGATCACGCCCTCTTTGCCGACCTTGGCCATGGCTTCGGCGATGATGTTGCCGATAGTGGCGTCGGCATTGGCGGAAATGGTGCCGACCTGGGCGATTTCTTTCTGATCGCGGGTAGGCTTGGCGAGGTTGGCCAGTTCGGCGACCAGAGCTTCCACGCTCTTGTCGATGCCGCGCTTGATGGCCATGGGATTGCGACCGGCGGCCACCAGCTTGATGCCTTCGCGGTACACGGCCTGAGCCAGAATGGTGGCGGTGGTGGTGCCGTCGCCGGCGGCATCGGAGGTTTTGGAAGCCACTTCCTTGACCATCTGCGCGCCCATGTTTTCAAACTTGTCGCTCAGTTCGATTTCCTTGGCCACGGTCACGCCGTCCTTGGTGATGACGGGAGCGCCGAAGGATTTTTCAATGGCGACGTTGCGGCCTTTGGGGCCCAGGGTCACTTTAACGGCATTGGCAAGTTTGTCCACACCGCGGGACAGGCGTTCGCGGGCTTTGGCGTCGAAAAGAATTTCTTTAGCAGACATAATATGGTATCCTCCCAAGAG
>CASQEL010000349.1 GCA_949427775.1 uncultured Desulfovibrionaceae bacterium | reverse complement strand
CTTCATGCAGGATGTGGAAAACCGCCTCATCGCTCTGGGCATTCCCATGAGCACCCGCCACAACGAAGTGGCTCCGGGCCAGTTTGAGATGGCCCCCCTGTATGAGGAAGTCAACATCGCCACCGACCACAACATGCTCATGATGAACATGCTGCGTCATGTGGCCGCGGATCATGACTTCATTTGCCTGCTGCACGAAAAGCCCTTTGCGGGCGTGAACGGCAGCGGCAAGCACAACAACTGGTCCCTGTGCTCCTCCGACGGCCGAAATCTGCTCGATCCCGGCGACACCCCGCGCACCAACGCCCGGTTTCTGGTTTTTCTCGCCGCCGTACTGCGCGCCGTGCACAAACACGCCATGGCCCTGCGCCTCGGCACCATCGGCGCCGGCAACGATCACCGTCTCGGGGCCAATGAAGCCCCGCCCGCGATTATTTCCGTGTACCTCGGGGATCTGCTGGAAGAAACCCTGCTGAGCATCATTGGAGAGCAGCCCACGCACGCCGGAACCGCGCCCATGGAGATCGGCGTTTCCACGCTGCCGCCCCTGCCGCGCGACTACTCGGATCGCAACCGTACCAGTCCCTTCGCCTTTACCGGCAACAAGTTCGAGTTCCGGGCCGTAGGCTCCTCCCAGTCCATCGCTCCGGCCAATATCGCCCTGAACAGCGCCGTAGCCTGCGCCCTGGACGACATCGCCACCGAGCTGGAAGCCGCCGTGGAAGGCGGAAAGGAACTGAACGACGCTCTGAAGGAACTGCTTCCCCGTCTGTTCCGCGAACACATGCCCGTGGTCTTCAACGGCAACGGCTATGCCGCCGAATGGCCGGAAGAGGCCGCCCGGCGCGGCCTGCCCAACCTGAAGGATACCGTGGCCGCGCTGGAGCAGTATGACAACCCGGAAGTCATGGAGGTATTTCTGCGCAACAGGGTGCTTTCCAAACCGGAAATTCTGGCCCGTCAGAAAATTCTTCAGGAAAACTATGCGCTGACCATCGGCATCGAAGCCTCAGTGCTGGAACGCATGTTACGCGAAAGCGTACTGCCCGTAACATTGCGCGCTCAGGGCGGGGCCGCCCGTCTGGTGGCGGAAATTCGCGCGGCGGAAGGCGCCGCGGCGAGTACGGCAAACAGTCCGGAAGAAAGGCTGTATACGGACTTGCGTGCCCACAACACCGCGTTGATGACCG
The DNA here is from genome assembly GCA_949427775.1 of uncultured Desulfovibrionaceae bacterium. Taxonomy (GTDB): domain Bacteria; phylum Desulfobacterota; class Desulfovibrionia; order Desulfovibrionales; family Desulfovibrionaceae; genus CASQEL01. Next base: position 1,464 of record CASQEL010000349.1, on the reverse strand, counting down.
CGCTGGATGCGCTGCGCGCCGCACGCGAACAGCTTGCGGGCATGGAAGGCGCCCCGGCCCGCGCCCGCGCCGCACGCGATACGGTACTGCCGCTTATGCTCCGCTGCCGCGAGCACTGCGACGCGCTGGAGGGCATGACCGACGACGCGGCCTGGCCATTGCCCAAATATGCGGAGCTGCTCTGGACGCATTGATGCCGAATGCCGACCCGTTCCGCCCTTTCCTCACCTGTCCGTCCGGTTCATCGCCGGGCGGACAGGTTCCCCTCAACACGCGCCATCTTCATGGCCCGCAAACATGCCCGGCGGTTTTCATGACGACACGACAGCATACCGGCCTCACCCATCCCAACCGTGAACGCGACGCCTGCGGCGTCGGTTTTGTGGCCCGCCTGGACGGACGCCCCGCCCACAGGATCGTCGAAGACGCCCTGTCCGCCATGACCAGCCTTGCCCACCGCGGCGGCCTTGTCTCCGGACGAGGCGAAGGCGACGGAGCGGGCCTGCTTCTCCCCCTTCCGCTCGATTTTCTGAGCCGTTTCTGGACTCTGCCCCCCGCCTTCGGGGTCGGACAGCTTTTTCTGCCCCCTGACGCGGCGGCGGGAAAAAGAGCCCTGGCTCTTGTGGAAGAAAGCCTGGCCGCGCGGGGGCTGGAACTGGCGGACGGGCGCGACGTTCCTGTCCGCCCCGATGCGCTCGGCCCGCACGCGCGTTCGCAGATGCCGCGTCTGGTGCAGATTCTCGTCCTGCCCCGCGCGGGAACCCCCGCAACCTTCCGGGACGCTTCCGCGCTTCCCGCCGTGGTTTCGCCGCTGGACGAATCGGGCGAGGAGCTGGAGCGCCGCCTGTATCTCGCCCGCAAGGGCATGGAACGGGCCGCGCGGGAACTGCCGGAAGCGGAAGATTTTTACGTTGCCAGCCTGTCTTCCCGCAGCGTGGTATACAAGGCCATGCTCACCGGAGGAAAACTGGCGGACTTCTATCCCGATCTCGCCGATCCCCGTTTCTCCGCTCCCTTTGCCGTCTTTCACGAGCGTTTCAGCACTAACACCATGCCGCGCTGGCGGCTGGCCCAGCCCTTTCGCATGCTGGCGCATAACGGCGAAATCAACACCCTGCAAAGCAATCTCACGCACATGAAGATCAGGGAAGCCGCCCTGTCCTCCCCGCTGTTCGACGATCCGGGCGACGTCAGGCCGGTCATTGAAGAGGACGGAAGCGACTCCTCGGCTCTGGACAACGTGCTGGAACTGCTCACGCGCGGCGGCAGACCCCTGCCCCATTCCCTGATGATGCTGCTGCCGGAACCCTTTGGCCGGGCCTTTGTCATGGGCGACAACAAGCGCGCCTTCTATGACTGGCACGCGGCCATGATGGAAGCCTGGGACGGCCCCTCCACCCTGGTGTTCACTGACGGTTTCCGCCGCGTGGGGGCCATGCTCGATCGCAATGCGCTGCGGCCGGG
>CASQEL010000348.1 GCA_949427775.1 uncultured Desulfovibrionaceae bacterium | reverse complement strand
GGCTGTGGCGAGGGAAAAATCCCGCAGACGCAGGGCGTGCCGGGAAGATCGGGAAGACGGCCAGTCCAGAGCCAGCTCGGCCACGCGCAGGGGCAACTCCGGGGTAGTCAGGACCAGATTGCGCAGGCGCAACTGTTCCAGCAGCGGTTGCGGACCGGCAAACAGTTCCTGCAACATCCCCAGAGCCTCCGGGCCGTCCGGCGCGGCGGACATGCCCAGCAGCACCTTGAGCGTCGGCAGGGACGGACAGTGGATACCGGCGATGTTCAGGGAGTCCAGAGCGGCGACCTCCGCATTCTGACGAAGAATCCGCAGGTCGGAGAGCTCCAGACTGTCGTAGCTGCCCTTGTCGTACCCCGCGCTGCCGGTGCGCTTGATGAGGAGCGTATAGGCGGGCAGGTCGTCGGAGGCGGCGACGTCCATGCGGACGTCCCCCGATTGCTCGCGCGCGTACCCGACGTTGGTCAGCAGGGTCAGGAAGCGTTCTCCGTCGGTGCTTTTGTCCCGCAGCAGCCACACCAGCCGGGCGGGGTCGGCGCGCAGACGGTTGATGCGCATTTCCCGGATCGTTTCCCGGCGGTCCGGCGAGGTGATCACGGCGTCGTGGAAGATCGCTTCGGTGGCGAGTTCGGTGACGCCTTCCGGCGTGTCGAAAATCAGCTCCAGGGGAATGACAAGCTCCAGGCGTTTTGCCTCAAAGACCGCGCCGCCGTCCCGCAGGCGCAGATCGGTCAGGGCAAGACGCTTGTTCCATAGCGAAAAGCGCACCTCGCCCACAGTGCAGAACGCCTCCATGGAGCGCGCCGTTTCGCGCACCGCGTCGGTCACGGCGCGTTCCATGTGCCGGACGGCGACGTAACCGCCGATAAGCAACGCCGCCGCAACGATGATTCCCTGAATTCCTTTGAGTTTCATAGGCGCATCCTTTTGTTGCCGCGCATCGGCGGCGTGAGGCACAAGGGCCGCGACCGTGCAAAAGCTCCGGCGACCTGTTCCAGGGCGTGTTGACCCTAATGCGCGGCCCCCCAGTCTGTGCCCATGCCCCAGTCCACCAGCAGGGGCACGTCCAGATGCATGCCGCCGGGCGCCACGTTCTGCATCAGGGCCGCCACCCGCTCGCCCACGGCCCGCCCGTGTTCTTCCGGCACTTCCAGCAGCAGTTCGTCGTGCACCTGGAGTACCAGTCGGGCTCCCATGCCGTTGAGGTCGTCGTCGGTCCGCACGGCCAGCATGGCCAATTTGATGATGTCGGCCGCCGAGCCCTGAATGACCGTGTTGATGGCCTGGCGGCGGGCCAGGGCGAAAGCCTGGGTGTTCTGGGAGTGGATGTCGGGCAGCATGCGCCGTCGTCCGGCCAGAGTAGTGACATATCCCTGTTCCCTGGCCGTGGTTTCCACACCGTCGTAGAATTCCTTCAGCCGGGAAAGGCGCTCGAAATAGTGGGCGATGAAGGCTTTGGCGTCGTTGGTGGAAATCTTCAGCTCCTGCGCCAGCTTCTGCGCGCCCATGCCGTAAATCAGGCCGAAATTGATGGTCTTGGCGTTGCGGCGCTGATCCGGCGTCACCTTGTCGGGCGGCGTGTCGAAGATCAGCGCGGCCGTGCTGGTATGAATGTCCCTGCCGTCGCGGAAGGCTCCCAGCAGGGCGGGGTCCTGCGAGACGTGGGCCAGCACCCGCAGCTCCACCTGGGAATAATCCGCCGACACCAGCACGTTGCCCGGCCGGGCGATGAAGCAGGCCCGCATGCGCTGTCCCAGCGGGCCGCGCACGGGGATGTTCTGGAGGTTGGGATTGCTGGAGGACAGGCGTCCCGTGGCCGTGGCCGTCTGGTTGAACGTGGTGTGGATGCGGCCCGAGGCGTCCACCAGACGCGGCAGGGGTTCCAGATAGGTGGAGCGGAGTTTCTCCAGCTTGCGGAATTCCAGAATGGTGTCCACCACGGGGTGGCGTCCCGCAAGTTTTTCCAGGGAATCCTGGGCGGTGGAAAGCTGCCCGCCCCGCGTTTTGCCCGCCGTGGGCAACTTGAGGGTGGTGAAGAGCATTTCGCCAAGCTGTTGGGCCGAGCGGATGTTGAAAGGTCCGCCCGCAGCCTTGTAGACCTCGTCCGTCAGCCGATCCAGCTCCGTCTGCACGTCGCGCAGAAAGGCGGTGAAGGCGGCGCCGTCTATGGCCACGCCCTGTCGCTCCATGTGCGCCAGCACGGGCACCAGGGGCATTTCCAGCTCCTGGTACAGGGCGTCCAGATGGGCTTCGGCCAGCCGGGCGGCCAGGGTGGCGGCCATGCCCAGAGCCAGCAGGCCGGGGTTGCCGTCCGGAATGTGCAGCGGTTCCGCCCAGCGGGCGGCCAGTTTGGGCCAGCCGTAGTCCCGTTCCTCCGGATTGATGAGGTAGGCCGCGATGCCCAGATCGAACCAGATTTCGGAGGGCACCTCCTCCCACAACGGATCGGCCGTCAACAGGGCCTTGACGTCGGGCGCGGCCAGTTGCGCGGCCTGGGACAGGTGGCGGATCAGCGGGGGCAGAGGACCGGTATAACGGCATTCGCGCCCGGCCGCCGCGACGACCAGCCCGCCGCCGAACGTGCCGTTCAGCGGGGCTACGGCGGCCGGAATATCCGCGCAGGGGGGCAGATCCGCCGGATCGGCCGCGTGAGGCAG
>CASQEL010000347.1 GCA_949427775.1 uncultured Desulfovibrionaceae bacterium | reverse complement strand
TCGCGATTGATCCGGAACGTCATGGGCGACAAGCTCCCCTCCGGAGACGCCGCCCCCGTCGTCTCCGGGACAAGCCCGGCCTATCAGCCGTCCTGTCTGGTGCTGGCCCTGCCCACCAGCGGCGCGTTCAACGCCGTGGCGGCCAAAATCACCAGGGGCGCGCAGGCCGCGCAGCAGGAGCTGGGGCAGGCGGGCGTGACCGTGCAGTTGCAGACCATCAATACGGATCTTCCCGACTGGACGGCCCAGGTGGACGCCCTGCCCCCTCAGTGCATGCTGGTGGGCGGGCCGTTGCAACCCGCGAACTACAACGCCGCCAAAGCAAGCGGCGTCACCGGCCGCCGTGTGTTCTTCACGTTTTTGCAGCAACTTGGACCCGGCGAAGAAGGCGTCGCCGCATGGCGGTTCTTCCCCGGCCCCCAGGATCAGGTGGACGCTCTGCTGCGTTTCACCCGGCAGGATTTGGGCATCAACCGGTACGCCGCCCTGTATCCCGGTGATGCTTACGGCGCGCGCATGACCGGTATTTTTGAAAACACCGTACGCGCGGGCGGCGGCGCCATTCAGACCGCCGGTTATAATCCCAAGGACATGTCGGACTGGACCAGGGTCGCTGAAAAGCTGGTGCAACCGCGCATGGTCAACAAGGTGCCGATTCCCACAGCGACCTTCGGCGCCGTATTTTTACCGGATTCCTGGAAAAATATGGAGATGATAACCACCAGCCTGCGTTATAACGGCGAGGATCGCCCGGTGCTGCTGGGCACCGCGTTGTGGGAACAGGGACTCACCGGCCAGAGCGTGATCAACGTCGCCAATTTCGAACTGGCCGTTTTTCCCGGCGCGTGGAACCGTCAGGTCGTGCCTCCTGTTTTGCAGGGCCTCGGCGCAACGGATTTCTGGGTGGGGCTGGGCTATGACTTCGTGCGTTTCGGCGCGACCATGGGGCTGAATGCGCCGACAGCGCCGTCCGACGTCACCGCCAGGGCGCAGCGCTCCCAGAATATTTCCTGGGCCATGGCTCCCGTCCACTGGAATTCCGCGGGGCAGGCCAGCCAGCGGATGTTCCTGTTCACGCCCGCCGCCGGCGGTTTCGAACCCCTGAATGCGGAAGCCTTCAAGGAGCGCCGCGCCCGGGTCCAAAGCCGCTTCGACAGCCGTGTCCGCGCCGCTTCGGGCGGTGCGGGGCAATAGCACAGATACATCTTTCATTGCCGGAAACCGGACGATACTCTTGTCGCACATGCCAAGGATGACAGAATGCCCATCACGAAAGAAACCGTAGCCCATATGGCTGTCCTGGCCCGCCTGGACATTGATGATGCCACACAGGAACGCTTTACCCGCCAGTTCGCCGACATTCTCAGCTACATGGAAGTGCTGGGCGGCGTGGACACCGAAGGCGTGGAACCGCTCTACAGCCCGGTGCAACACAGCGACGCTTCCCGTGAAGACGCGGCCTGCAATCGTCGCACTCGCGAGGAAGTTCTGAGAAACGCTCCGGAACAGGACGGTCAGTATTTTATTGTTCCGCGCATCGTCTAACTCCTCTTAGCCTGTAAATGGAAATATAGTTATGTCTGAACTGCATACGTTGACTCTGGCGGATGTCCGCGCCCGGCTGGCCTCCGGCGAAATACGGGCTGAAGAGGCGGTCGCCGCCTGTCTGGCGCAGACGGAGCGCACTGAACCGCGTTTGGGCGCCCTGCTGACGTTGCGCGGGGAAGAGGCCCTGGAAGAAGCCCGGCGCATGGACAAGGACGGTCCCGATCCCGCCAAACCCCTGTGGGGCGTGCCCGTCACCGTCAAGGACGCCCTGAGCACGGCCGGGACGCGCACCACGGCCGGGTCGCGCATCCTGGAAAATTTCGTGCCCTTTTATGACGCCTTTGTGGTGGAACGCCTGCGGCAGGCCGGAGCGGTGATCCTGGGCAAAAACAACATGGACGAATTCGCCATGGGGTCGTCCACGGAAAATTCCGCCTTTCATCCCACCCGCAATCCCTGGAATCCCGATCATGTGCCCGGCGGTTCCAGCGGGGGGTCGGCGGCCTCGGTGGCGGCCTGCCAGTGCTACGCCTCGCTGGGATCGGACACGGGCGGTTCCATCCGTCAGCCCGCGGCCCTGTGCGGTTGCGTGGGCATCAAACCCACCTACGGCCGGGTATCCCGTTATGGCCTCATCGCCTACGGGTCGTCCCTGGATCAGGTGGGACCGCTGGCCCGCACGGCGGAGGACTGCGCCCTGGTGCTGCAGGCCGTCGCGGGGCATGACCCGCGTGACGCCACGAGCGATCCCCGTCCTGTGGACGACTACACGTCGGCCCTGGCCGTTCGCGCCGATCTGCGGGGTCTGCGCATCGGCGTGCCCGCCGAGTTCTTTGCCGAAGGTCTGGCCCCCGAAGTCGCCGCCGCCTGCCGCAACGCGCTGGACGCGGCACGGGAACTGGGAGCCGAACTGGTGGATGTGACCCTGCCGCACACGCATGCGGCCATCGCCGCCTACTATATCATCGCCATGGCCGAAGCCGGTTCCAATCTGGCCCGTTTCGACGGCGTGCGCTACGGCCGCCGTGCCCGGAACATCCGCAATCTTGCCGAGCTGTACACCCGTTCCCGCACGGAAGGCTTCGGGGAAGAAGTCAAGCGCCGGATCA
>CASQEL010000346.1 GCA_949427775.1 uncultured Desulfovibrionaceae bacterium | reverse complement strand
AGGTACGCGGAAAATTTCTGTAATGTCGGTCCATCGCTGGCGCTGGGCCTGCTGGTGCTGCTGCTCGGCCTGTGGGTGCCCGACTGGCTGACCGAATTTCTGCGCAACGCCGCCGCCACACTGGGAGGGAACAGCCATGGAATGTAACTATCGGCATCCCCTGGAGATGGACGACATCCCCGTGCTGGCTCCGGACGTGCTGACGGCCGAAATCCGAACACGCGTGGAGCAGGGATGGCGTATCGTGGCCCTGTTCGGTCTGCCCGAAGCCGCAAGCACCCCGGCCAATCCCCTGATCGGCCTGCTTTGCGTGCTGACCCACGACGCCACCGGCACACTGGCCGTGCTGCGCACGCCGCCGTTGTCGCGCTATCCCTCCCTGACGCCCGCCTGTCCGCAGGCGCATCTGTTTGAACGTGAGCTGCACGAGCAATGGGGCATCATCCCGGAAGGACATCCCTGGCTCAAACCCGTACGCTTCACGCCGCCGATGCTTCACCCCGACGCTTCCCGGCCTCTGCCCGGCGTTACGTCGTGGTTCCGCGTGGACGGTCCGGCTGTGCACGAAGTGGCGGTAGGGCCGGTCCACGCGGGCATCATCGAGCCGGGACACTTCCACTTCCAGTGTTACGGGGAAAACGTGCTGCATCTGGAAATCGCTCTGGGGTTCCAGCATCGGGGGGTGGAACGCGCCCTGCAAAACGGTCCGGATGTCCGCACCATCCACTTTATGGAATGTCTGGCCGGCGACAGCAGCATCGCGCACGCCACGGCGCATTGCGCCCTGCTGGAAACCCTGACGGATCATCCCGTGCCCCCGCGCGGGCAGTCTTTGCGGCGCATCGCTCTGGAATTGGAACGTCTGGCCTGCCACACGGGCGATCTGGGGGCCATGGGCGGCGACGTGGGCTTTCTGCCCACCTCCGCCTGGTGCGGGCGTATCCGTGGAGATTTTCTGAACATGACGGCCCTGCTGTGCGGCAACCGCTTCGGGCGCGGCATGGTGCGCCCCGGCGGCGTGGCCCATGACGCGGACGACGCTTTGTGCCGGGAGCTGCACACCCGTCTCAAGGCGGCGCTGCGCGACGTGCGCGGGGCCGTGGATCTGATGCTGGAAGATCCCGGCGTGCTGGCCCGCTTTGAGGGAACCGGCGCGCTGAGCGCCGCCACGGCCCGTCGCATCGGCCTGGTGGGTGTGGCCGCCAAAGCCTGCGGACTGGCCCAGGACGCCCGTTTTCAGTATCCGTTGTCCGGTCTGCCTGAAACGCAGGCGGTATTGCGTACAGCGGAAACCGGCGACGTGTACGCCCGCGCTCTGGTCCGCAGCCGGGAAGTGGATGATTCCGTGCGCATCATTGAAACGGAGCTGGCCCGTCTGCGCGGCGACGCGCGGGGACCGGACGCGCTGTGGGAGCCCCCCGTCGCGGGCGGCGTCTGCCGCACGCCGAAACTTCCGGCGCTCCCGCCGGATCGTCTGGCCGTGGCCTTTGTGGAAGGCTGGCGCGGCACGGTTTGTCATGTGGGCGTCACCGATGAAAACGGCAGGTTCCGGGCCTACAAGGTCGTGGACCCCTCCTTCCACAATTGGTTCGGTCTCGCTCTGGCTCTGCGCGGCGGGCAGATTTCCGATTTCCCGCTGTGCAACAAAAGTTTCAATCTGTCCTACTGCGGGCACGATTTGTAGAGAAGGAAGTTCCCCGTGTTCCGAATCCTTAAAGAACGTCTGCACCAGAAATACCGCACGTTGGACTACCCCCGCGTGCAGCCGCAGCTTTCGCCCCGGTTTCTCGGCCGTCCCTCCATCGTGCCGGGCCCCTGCGACACTGCCTGTCACGCCTGCCTGAAAGCCTGTCCTACCGGCGCGCTGGAACTGCGCGCCGACGGTCCGGTCCTGGACATGGGGCGCTGCCTGTTCTGCGGCGCGTGCCGCGACGCCTGCCCGCAGGGAAAAATCTCCTTTACCGGCGAACACCGCCTGGCTGTCCGTACCCGCGAAGAGCTGCTCGTCACCGGCGCTGCCGCACCGGCGCCGGAACAGCGCGGCGCAACAGCCGCTTCGCCCGATGCGCCCGAAAAATCTCCCCGCGACCTGCGGCTGTTCCGCCGTTCGCTCAAACTGCGCCAGGTCAGCGCCGCCGGATGCAACGCCTGCGAGGCGGACTGCAATGTCCTCGGCACGCCGGTCTATGATCTGGGCCGTTTCGGCATCGACTTTGTGGCCTCGCCGCGCCACGCCGACGGTCTGGTCGTCACCGGCCCGGTGAGCGAAAACATGCGCCAGGCCCTGCTGGACACCTACGAAGCCATGCCCGATCCCCGCGTGGTCGTCGCCGTGGGCGCCTGCGCCATTTCCGGAGGACTGTTTCAGGACAAGCACGAATGCCGCGGCGGAGCGACAACTCTGCTGCCTGTGGACATCTACGTCCCCGGCTGCCCCCCGAATCCCTGGACGATTCTCGACGCCCTGCTCATGCTGACCGGCAAATGAAACGTCTTCAAACAAACGTGAAATCGGGGTCAGCCCTCATGAATCCGCCCGCCGAAAAACGCGGTTTTCGGCTCATTCACGGCGACTATGCCGCCGCGCCATGCTCTCGCATGGCGGCTAGTACACAGAAATTTTAGATGTTTCTGTGTACTAGAGCAGTTCACGGTTGAAATGCTCCAAAAGATGT
>CASQEL010000345.1 GCA_949427775.1 uncultured Desulfovibrionaceae bacterium | reverse complement strand
AATGGTCTGGCCGTGGGGGGGATCTACGCGTTGGTGGCGTTGGGCTACACCATGGTGTACGGCGTGCTCAAGCTTATCAACTTCGCCCACGGCGATCTGTTTACCATCGGCGCGTATCTGGGCATGACCCTGTTGGCCTGCACGGGCCTGGCCGGGAAGTTGCCTCCGGCTCTGGCTGTGCTTGTGGTCTTCCTCATGGTGGCCTTTCTCGTGGCCCTGGTGGGGTGTTTGCTGGAGCGCGCCGCCTATCGGCCGTTGCGGAATGCCGGTCGCCTTTCCGCCGTAGTGTCGGCGCTGGGCGCATCCATCTTCTTTCAGAACGCCGTGATGCTTGTCTACGGAGCCCGGTTTTACGTTTATCCCAACGAGTTGCGCCCCGCTTTTTCTCTGGATCTTTTCGGATTGGAAGTTCCCGGCGTGCGCATCCTGGTCATCGTGACCACGCTGCTGCTCATGCTGGCTCTGCATGCCTTCATCAATCGGACCCGAACCGGCGCGGCGGTCCGCGCCGTGGCCATTGATCAGGGGGCGGCGCGTTTGATGGGCATCAATGTGGATCGGATCATTTCCCTGGTCTTTCTCATCGGTCCGGGCCTCGGCGGCGCCGCGGGCATGATGGTGGGGCTGTACTACGGGCAGATCGACTTCACCATGGGCTGGAGTTACGGCCTTAAGGCGTTCACCGCCGCTATCCTCGGCGGTATCGGAAATATCCCGGGCGCCATGCTCGGAGGGCTGCTGCTGGGCGTTATCGAGGCGTTGAGCGCGGCATATATCGCCATAGCCTGGAAGGACGCCATCGCCTTTTTCGTGTTGATTCTTATTCTCATCATTCGCCCCACAGGGATATTGGGCGAGCGGGTGGCGGACAAGCTATGAACATGCGTCGTATCCTGTCGTGGGGCGCGGTGCCGATCCTGGCGTTGCTGCCTCTGGCGCTGGACGCCTACTGGACTGATGTCTGCGTAAGCATCGGCCTGTATGCGCTGTTGGCCTTGTCGTTGAACGTGATTCTCGGTCAGGCGGGTATTTTTCATATGGGCCACGCCGCGTTTTATGCGGTAGGGGCGTATACGACAGCCATTCTCAACACGCAGTATCAGATTCCCGTTCTCTGGCTGCTGCCGGTGGCGGGCGTCGCGGCGTCGCTGTTCGCCCTGGCCGTGGCCCGACCCATCATCCATTTGCGGGGGGATTATCTGCTCATCGTGACCATCGGCATCGTGGAGATCGTGCGCATTGCGTTGATCAATGACGTGGGAGAACTGACCGGCGGCGCCAACGGCATTTTCGGCATCAGTCGCCCGGAAATTTTCGGTTTCAAGCTGACTCGGGGCATCCAGTTTTACTATCTGGTATGGGGCATGGTCGGCGTGAGCGTGCTCCTCTTCGCCCGGCTGGCGCGCTCGCGCTTCGGGCGCGCTCTGAACTATATCAAGGAAGACGAAACCGCCGCTGCCGGGTGCGGCATCAACACCGCCCACTACAAACTGATGGCTTTTGTGCTGGGCGCGTTCTGGGCGGGCATGGCCGGCAACGTCTACGCCGCGAAGATGACGATTATCGCCCCTGAATCTTTCAGTTTTTTGGAGTCGGTGGTAGTCTTCGCCGTCGTCATTCTGAGCGGAGGCAGCCAGATCGGCGTGCTGGTCAGCACGTTCCTCTTCATCGGCCTTCCGGAGGTGTTGCGCGACTTGTCCAGCGCCCGCATGCTGGTGTTTGGCCTGGCCATGATGATTATGATGGTGTGGCGGCCTCAGGGGTTGCTGCCGCCGTTGCCGCGCCGGTATGACCTGCGCCGACTGTTGCCCGCGGTTGCCTCCGGGCGACGGAACGACAAGGATAATGACATTCCGGGAGAGGCCGTATGACCCTGCTCCGCATGACGGATGTCACAAAAATTTTCGGTGGGCTGATCGCCGTCAACGAGGTGTCCTTTGACGTGGACGCGGGCAGCATCGTGGGGCTCATCGGTCCCAACGGCGCGGGGAAGACGACGGTGTTCAACTGCATTACGGGCAACTATGTGCCTGAAGGCGGCGACATTCTGTTCGACGGCGATTCGATCAAAGGCAAAAAGCCGCATGTGGTGGTGGAAATGGGCATCGCCCGGACATTCCAAAGCATCCGCCTGTTTCCCACGTTGCCTGTGCTGGAAAACGTGCTGGCCGGACGGCATTGCCGTCTGCGCTCCGGTTTGTTGCGTTCCATGTTTCACACGCCGGGGCAGCGGCGTGAGGAGCGGCATGCTCTGGAGCGGGCCCTGCGTGAACTGGAATTTGTGGGACTGACGGATCGACAGGCGGAACCGGCGGGCGGGTTGTCTTACGGCAATCAGCGCCTGCTGGAAATAGCCCGCGCCCTGGCCTCGGACCCTCGACTGGTGATTCTGGATGAACCCGCCGGGGGCATGAATGATCAGGAAACAGTGGCTCTGGTGGATACTATCCGGGCTATCCGCGATCGGGGCGTTACCGTGCTGCTCATCGAGCACGACATGCGTTTGGTGATGCAGGTCTGCGAAAAACTGGTCGTATTGGAGCACGGTGTCAAAATTGCCGAAGGCGCGCCCGATGTGGTGCGCAAGGACCCCGCCGTCGTCGAAGCCTATCTGGGAGCCGATGACGGTAGAGGGGTGTAGGGTCAGGTTGAAATGCGCTCTTGGGGGCTGCTCGCCCCCAAACCCCTCGGCAGGGG
>CASQEL010000344.1 GCA_949427775.1 uncultured Desulfovibrionaceae bacterium | reverse complement strand
CATATGGCCACGCCCGGCGTACGTATCCAGTCGCCGTAATAGAAGAGTTCCCCATCCTCGCCCGCACCGTGGGCCAGGGCGAACACGTATTGATATATGGCCTTCCATGCCTCGGCGCAAAAGCCTTCCGGACAGGCGTAATCGGCATAAAAGATCTGACCTTCCCGGAGCATGGGACAGGCGGTCAAGCCCTCCGCACCGTATTCCCGGGCCAGTTCCTCGTCGAACGTCTTCTTGAGCACGGTGATCCTGCATTTGTTCATGGCTTTTCCCAGTGGTTGAAAGGTTGCAGACATGGCTCGCGCCGGACTTTCAAACGCAAACCGTCGCCGGGCAACCCTCAGCCCTCTGTCTGCGGCAAGGTAGCCTTTTTCAATCCCGCGGCGTTGCACGGCCGCCATCGACTGCGGCATGCCTGAGCAGCTTTGACTGATACTTGTGCGCCTTGTCGATGGAAAACCTTCGGCCTTTCGCGGACGACGTTGTAACGAGGGCTACCCTTGGGCGTCGCCGCCCGCGTCGATGAAGGCCAGCAGGGCGGCCGTGGCGTCCTCCATGCGGGCGCGATCCCCGCGCGATTCCACATTCAGACGCAGCAACGGCTCAGTGTTGGAGCAGCGCAGGTTGAAGCGCCAGTCCGAAAATTCCAGAGACAAGCCGTCGATGCGCTCTTCCCGCAGCGCCTGAGGGGCGAAGGCGGCGCGCACCCGTTCCATGACGGCCGCCGCGTCGGCCACCCGGCGATTGATTTCGCCGCTGCACGGGTACAGGCACATGCGCTCTTCCACCAATTCGGCCAGGGATCGGCCCTCGCGGCTGATCAGCTCCGCCGCCAGCAGCCAGGGAATCATGCCGGAATCGCAGTAGGCGAAATCCCGAAAATAGTGGTGCGCGCTCATTTCGCCGCCGTACACGGCGTCTTCGGCCCGCATGCGTTCCTTGATGAAGGCGTGTCCGGTTTTGGATTCCACGGCCACGCCGCCGCAGCGGGCCACGATATCCCTGGTATTCCAGGTCAGGCGCGGATCGTGAATGATCTTCGCGCCCGGATGCCGCCGCAGCATGCTCTCCGCCAGCAGGCCCACAATATAATAGCCTTCGATGAAATTCCCGTGTCCGTCGTAGAGAAAGCAGCGGTCGAAATCGCCGTCCCAGGCCACGCCGAAGTCCGCGCCGGACGCGGCCACAGCCCGCGCGGTTTCCGCCCGTTTTTCCGGCAGCAGGGGATTGGGGACGCCGTGCGGAAAGGTTCCGTCCGGTTCCATGTTGGCCCGGCTGAAGACAAAGGGCAGGTGCTGGGCCAGAGCCTCGATCACCGGTCCGGCGCAGCCGTTGCCGGGGTCCACGTGGATTTTCAGGGGCCGCAGGGAGGGGAGATCCACATGGGTCAGCAGATGGCTCACGTACTGATCCCGCAGGGAGCGCTCCCGGTACGCGCCGCGCCGCGCCGCCGTTCGCGCGGGAGCGGTCCGGGCGGCCACGCGATCGCGCAGGGCGTGCAGACCGGAATCGCCGCTCACGGGCACGGCTCCGCGTCGCACCATTTTCATGCCGTTTTCATCCGCCGGGTTGTGGCTGCCGGTGATCATGATACCGCCGTCCACATCCCCGGCGAACGCGGCATGATAGATTTCCTCCGTGCCGCAGACGCCCAGATCGTCTACGTCCGCGCCCGCGTCGCGCAGGCCGTCGGCCAGAGCATCGCGCAGGGCCGGTCCGGACAGGCGCGCGTCCCGGCCGATCGCGACGGTTTTTGCCTGAAATTCCTCGACAAAAGCGCGCCCGATGGCGCGGGCCAGCGCGGGATGCAGCGTGTCGGGGACGCGCCCCCGAATATCGTAGGCTTTAAAGCAGCGCGTATCAACGATCATGACGTCGTCCTTGATGGTGTTGTGTCGCATGCATGGGAGAGTCGGGCCGGAGCCACGCGTCCGGCACGGCGGGGCACATGACCCCGGCGCGGGAGACTGTCGCGGCAATCCGTGAGACGGCCCCGGACCGGTACGGCGATGACCGGCATCCGGCGCGCGGACGTGATCAGCATGCCCGTCGGCGGGCGAATTGGCAAGCGGCGTATGTCACCGACCGGTTTTTTATTCTTGGAGCATCTTTCCTTTGAAATTGTCCAATTTCAAAAGGGACAGACATTGCCATCATTTCGCCTGAAAAGCGTGGTTTTCAGGCTCATTTGGCTCTGGTGGCCGATCCGCGCCTTGATCAGGCTCGATCTTATAGTCAACATAATTTCAATTAAGTTAACTATACGCCGGGGGAGAAGTGGTCGGAGCGCGCGTCGCCGCGGCCGCCGAAAACTTCCACGTCACGCTCGACAACCGAAAGCGGACAGGATATACACCCTGTCCATGAGCTGCATCGGCAATATTCTTCGGTTCGTGTTGGACGGCGTGTTCATGGGGCCGGTCCGGCGACGGTTCGGGCCGTCGGCCTTCGTTTCCGTCGCAGGACTTCTCCGGGGACGCGTCTGTTTCGCCATGGGCGGCGCTATCGCTTTCCCTTCCGGTCGCGAGGCTCCCGTCCTGACGCCGGTCGGGCGGACCGTGGCGAACGGACGGCGGGTCCGGTCATGAAGTGGTTCACCCATCAGACTGTGGCCGTGGCTGCCGCCGTGGCTCTGGGTATGACGCCCGCAGCCGTGGGCGGCGCACTGGCGGGCGCGGTGCTGCCCGACGTGATCGATCA
>CASQEL010000343.1 GCA_949427775.1 uncultured Desulfovibrionaceae bacterium | reverse complement strand
GCTGGGAGGACGCCATCGTCGAATACAAGAAAGCCTTCAAGATCGCTCCCCGCTCGGACACCCTCTTCTACAATATCGCCCTGGCCTACGCCGACGGCCGGGACTTCGAGACGGCCATCACCAATCTCCAGAAGGCCCTGTCCATCAATCCCGATCTGCCGCGCGGTTCCGCGACCATGGCCTACAACATGGGGGTGGTCTTCTCCTTCGGCTACACACGGGAAAAAGCCCTCCAGTGCCTGGAAATCGCCCTGGAACTGGACCCTAACCACGAGCAGGCCCGCAAGGCTCTGGACACCCTCCGGGCTGCCGATGCCGATGCCGGATAGGGGACGACGAAGCGGAGGAAAAACTTCCGGCGCGTGAAAACCGTCCTTCCGGGACCGACGATTCCGGTCTTTCCGGATGCCGTGCGGAATTGCGCTGGACAGCCCGCGCGCCCGCCCCCCGTTGCGGCGGCTCCGTGGGGAACCGTCGATCCGCATGATCGGCAAAGAAACCATGAAGGAGCATTTTATGCGTTACGTCAGTATATTCGCGCTCTGCCTTTTCGCCCTGGCCGTTCCCCGGCACAGTCTGGCGGCCGAGCTGAAAACCTACGGCGAGGGCGGCGTCAGCATTTCCATACCCAACACCTGGAAAGTTTTCGATCAGAACATGCGCGATCAGGTGATGCGAAACTCCGGCGGCGGCAAGGTGCTGCTGCTGGCCGAGGCTCCGGCCCCGGAATTTCTCAAGATCACTGTGGCCGAGGCTCCGGCAGGCATGAACGGGCTCACCAGCGCCATTTTGGGTGAAGGCACGGACGAGGACATCAGGAAGATGTGCAAGGGCTACATCGACATGGTCAACAAAGCCGGTCAGGGCAAGGATCCCGCCTGCGGCCGCGCCAAAATCGGCAAGCTGTATGCCGTGGCTACCTCGCAGCGCGCCGAAGCGGAAGGCCCCCGGCCCGCCGTGGGCAACAGCACCTGGATCTTCCCGCGCGGCGGCAAGAGCACCGTGGTGACCTTCCTGTACAAGCCCGGCGAAAAGACCAAACATCAAAAACTCATGCAGCGGATTCTGTCCACGCTGGTTCCCGGACCGGACACGGCCCCGCAGACGCCGGAAAACACGCCCCGACGATAGGCGTCCCGGCCCGGACCGCGTTCCCCGTCGAGTCGTTCCGCTCTCCGACCTTTCGGAGAGCGGAAGTTTCCGAAGGGCGGGGCGTCGCAGGATTGCCGCGCCGCCTCCGGCCCGATGCCTTCAGGCGCTCTCGGGTATGGCGGGCGCGCCGCGTCCTCGGTTGCCGGGCAGCCCCCAACGACAGAGGATTTTTCGTGTCTGATTCCGCTTCCTCCCGCGCCCCCGTGGACATCCACGAATTGCGTCGCTTTCTGCTGGATTTTGCCGTTACCCTGGTGGGAGCGGGCTCCCAGCCTTCCAGAGTGCTGCGCAGCGCCCAGCGCATCGGCGGTTCCCTGGGCCATGAGGTGGACCTGGCCATTTTTCCGAAACACATCATCCTGAGCGTGCTTTCCAGAGGCGACGACACCACGCGCCGCACCGCGGTGGGAGACATTCGGCCCGCGCCCTTCAATTTCGACATCATCCTCAAGCTCAACGCCCTGAGCTGGGAAGCTTGGGATCGCGGCCTGAGCCTGGCGGAGCTGCGCCGCCGCTACACGGCCATCGTGTCCGCGCCGCGCACCTCGCGCCGACTGGAACTGCCGTTGATCTCCTGCGCCAATGCCGCCTTTTGCCGTCTGTTCGGCGGCGACGCGACGGCCATGGCCGTGGTGTTCGCCGCCACCCTGATCGCCTTTTTCATCCGCCGGGAAATGCTGATCCGGCGCATCGATCACCGTATGGCCTTCATCCTCGCGGCCTTCGTCGCCTCCCTGATCGCCGCCTTGGCTATCCGCCATTTGCCTACGGCCACACCGGAAATCGCCCTGGGCGCCAGCGTGCTTTTTCTGATCCCCGGCGTACCCCTGATCAACGCCGTCAACGACGTGGTGGAAGGCCATATCCTCATGGGCTTCGCCCGCGCGGTCAACGCGGGCATCCTGATCATCTGCATCGCCCTGGGGCTGTCCGCCACCCTGCTGCTCACGGGGCTGAGCGCCGTATGAATCCGCAACTGCTCGCCGCCCTCCTGGGCGACGCCCTGTTCGCCGCCGTGGCTGCCACGGGCTTCGCCCTGGTGTCCAATCCGCCGCGCAACGCGCTGCCCTGCATCGCCCTGCTGGCCGCCGTGGGCCATTCCCTGCGCTTTTTTCTCATGGAACACAGCCCGCTGGGCATCTGCACGGCGTCGCTGGCCGCCTCCCTGAGCATCGGCCTGGGCAGCGTCCTGTTCACCCGGCGCATGCACATGCCCGCGGAATTTTTTTCCTTTCCGGCCCTGCTGCCCATGATTCCCGGCATGTTCGCCTACAGAACCATTCTGGCCCTCATGCAGTTCATGGACACGGAAGACCCCCAGCGTCTGGCCCCGCTGCTGGTGGAGATTTTCCGCAATGGCCTGACCACCTTTTTCGTCATGTGCGCCCTGGTCATCGGCACGTTGCTGCCCCTGTTCATCTTCCACAAGCACTCCTTTGTCATGACCCGGCTGCGCCGCCTGACCGCCCGGCGGGGAACAGCGCCCTAGAGCAGATTCGTAATGAAATTGTGTAAATGCGCTCTTGGGGGCTGCTCGCCCCCAAACCCCTCGGCAGGGGAATGATTC
>CASQEL010000342.1 GCA_949427775.1 uncultured Desulfovibrionaceae bacterium | reverse complement strand
TCCGCCGTCCCTCTTTCCGGAAACAATAGCCATGATGGCCTGTGACGTCAATGGGAAGGGAGAAAGGAGCCTTTCACTTTTTGCATGATATGTATTATTCGGCATTAATTATTTCAGTATGTTGAGTTGGAGAACTATTGAAAAATCATTACAAAGGTGAATGTCTCCTTGCAACGCCGCGGGACGGAAAACGGCGGTCTTGCGGCGGGCGGGGGACTGACGGCTGACCCTATGCTCCGGCCAGCAGGCGCACCAGCGGCAGATCCGCTTCGAGGAACGGCAGCCGTCGCGCTTCTTCCGGCGTTGTCCAGCGCATGGCCTGCCCGTCGTTGGGCTGCGGCTCGCCGGTGAAGCGGCGCACATGGAAAAAATGCAGTCGCACCCGGCGCGGCGCGGAACCGGCGTAGGTATGTTCCCGCATCTGCCAGAATTCGGCGTGTTCCGCCGTCACGGAGAGTTCTTCGCGCAGTTCCCGGAACAATGCCTGTTCGGGCGTCTCGCCCGCTTCGATTTTGCCGCCGGGGAACTCCCACCAGCCCGCCTGGGCCTTGCCCTCGGGGCGCCGCACGGCCAGATAGCGATCGCCGCGCCAGAGGATGCCCGCCACCACGTCCAAAAAAATCATGCTTCACCTCCGGCGACAGCGGCCCGCCGGGCTTCCAGCTCCGCGATCCGGGTTTCCAGTTCCGCCATCTGTTCGATCAGCAGCTCTCCGGCGTCCCGCAGCTCGTTGAAGCGCCGGAGCAGTTCGGTCGCCCGGCCGCCGTCGGCGTAGACGGCCGGATCGGCCAGGGTGGCCTCCACCTCGCCCTGCTCGGTCAGGACGGCTTCCAGGCGCTGTTCCAGCGTGGCGTAGTCGTTCTGCAACGGCTTGATTTGTTTGTACAGAGCGTTGCGTTGCTCGGCCTGCTCCCGCTTGAGGCGCTTCAATTCCTCCCGCGAAAGTCCGGCTGTCCTGTCGCTCCCCGCAAGAGCGGCGGCCCCGGCCCCGCGCGTCGCGTCCGGCTGCTCGGCCGGAGCGGCCGTTCCGGCCCGGCGGGCGGCTTCATATTCCTCGAAGCCGTTTTCGTAGACCGTGATGCCCGTCTCGGACAGCGCCCAGGCCTGTTCGGCCACGGCGGAGAGCAGCCGGCGGTCGTGGGCGACCATGAGCACGGCGCCCTCGAAGGCTTCCAGCGCGGAGATCAGCGCCTCGCGGCTTTCCAGATCCAGATGGTTGGTGGGCTCGTCCAGCACCAGAAAGTTGCAGCGGGCCAGGAACAGCGTCGCCAGCACCAGACGGCTTTTTTCTCCGCCGGAGAGGGTGGAAACCGGGCGGTCGAAGTACTGTTGTCCCAGCAGGAACAGGCCCAGCACGCTCATGAGCTCTTCTTCCGTGGTGCGGGGATCGGACAGACGGCGGATTTCGCCCAGCACCGTGCCCTGAGCGTTGAGGGTTTCCAGCTGATGCTGGCTGAAAAATCCCATGCGCACCAGCGAGCCCGCGCTGAAGGAACCGCCGGTTTTTTCCAGACGGCCGGCGAGGATCTTCAGAAGGGTGGATTTGCCGCAGCCGTTGGGCCCCACCAGCGCGATGCGCTGGCCCCGGTACAGGGTGAAGGACAGGGGCGGCCACATGCGCTTGCCGTCAGGAAAATGAAAATCCACGTCCACCACGCTGAGCACGATTTTTTCCGTGCGCGCGGGTTCCGGCCATTTGAAGGCGAGTTCCCGGCGGCGCTGCTCGGGTTGGTAATTCTCCAGCTCGCGTTCCAGTTTTTTCGCCATCTTCTGGCGGGAGGCCGCCTGCCGGGCCTTGGTGGCCTTGGCCCGGAAGCGTTCCACAAAGGCCATTTTGCGCTGGAGATCTTCCTGAAGCGCCTTGGCCTCGCGCTCGCGCTGGGTTTCGTAGGCCTCCTGCAATTCCAGAAATTGGGTGTAGTTGGCCTTGCGGAACACGGGCTTGCTGCCGCCGAGGTACAAAATATGCGTGCCCACAGTATCCATGAACACCCGGTCGTGGGCCACGAAGACCAGCGCGCCCTTGAAATTCAGCAGAAACGACTCCAGCCACTCCACGGCGTCGATGTCCAGGTGGTTGGTGGGTTCGTCCAGCAGCAGCACGTCGGCCCCGGCCGTGAGCACCCGCGCCAGCTTGGCCCGTTCGCGCCAGCCGCCGGAGAGTTCTCCCAGAGTGCGGCCCCATTTGCGTTCCGCAAAGCCCAGGCCGGAGAGCACGGCCCGCGCCCGGTGCTCGGGATTGTAGCCGTAGATGGACTCCAGTTCGGCCTGCCGGGTCATCAGACGGTTGAGGGCGGCCTCGTCCCCGGCGGCGGCCGCCGTTTCCCATTCCGCCCAGAAGTCGTTCCAGTCGTGCAGCACATCCTGTACGAAGTGCAGCAGCGGCGTCTTGAGGGCTTCGGCGTCCAGTTCCTGTTCCACGTAGCCCATGCGGCAGCCCTTGGGCAGCAGCACCCGGCCGCCGTCCGGCGTTTCCACGCCGGCCAGCAAACGCAGCAGGGTGGATTTGCCCGTGCCGTTGGGGCCGCAGACGCACAACCGCGTGCCCGACTCCACCTCCATCGAGAAGTTGGAGAGAATATCGCGTCCGCCGAAGGATTTGGAAAGCTCCTGAATCGTGATTTTCATAGCCTGTCTTGGTCGTCTGTTATGCTGTTTCCGGATAAAGGCCGTCGTGTTGCCCGGAACATTTCTCGAATGAAACTCTCCGGTTTCATTCAATCTCGCTGCCGTCATTTC
>CASQEL010000341.1 GCA_949427775.1 uncultured Desulfovibrionaceae bacterium | reverse complement strand
GCTCTCGCATGGCGGCTAGTACACAGAAACTTTAGATGTTTCTGTGTACTAGGAAGCGGATTTCGCGGCGTCCGTCCGCGCGCCGTCGCCGGTTTCATCCGTCAAAGACGCCGGGGATGCCGGACGTATCCACCGTGCCAGAGTCGCGTACAGCGCGTCCGGATCCACAGGTTTGGTCACATGGTCCTGCATGCCCGCAGCCAGGCTCTTTTCCCGATCGCCGGACATGGCATGCGCCGTCATGGCGATGATGGGCATGCGCGCGGACGGTATCTCCCGCCGGATGCGTCTGGTGGCTTCCAGTCCGTCCATGCGCGGCATCTGGATATCCATGAGCACCGCGTCATAAACATTTTCCCGCGCTTTGCGCACAGCCTCCTCCCCGTTGTCGGCTATATCCACATCTACGCCGAACAACAGCAGAATTTCCTGCGCTACCTGCTGGTTGATGAGATTGTCTTCCGCCAGGAGCACGCGCGCGCCGCGCAGACGGCTTTGCTGTGGCGAGGAGCGTTCCATGGTGTCGTTTTTCACGGAAAAATCAAGCGCCACAGAGATGGCATCGAACAGGGCGGAAGGGCTGACGGGCTTGGTAAGCACTTCTCTGATGCCGATTTCCCGAATCTGTTTTACAATCTCCTCCCGCCCGTACGCGGTGACCATGATGATGGTGGCGGCCTCTTCCGGGGTCACGACTTCGCGGATGCGGCGGGCTGTTTCCGTGCCGTCCATGCCGGGCATCTTCCAATCCAGCAGAATGATCCGGTAGGGATTGCCGGCCCGGCAGGCTTCCGCGACGCAACGCAGGGCCTCAGCGCCGTCTTCAGCCAGCGTGACCCGAAAGGCCATGGCCGTGAGGGTTTCCTCCAGCAGCAGGCGCGAAGTGGCGTTGTCGTCCACTACCAGCACGCGCATGCCGTGCAGATCACCTGCAACGCGCCGAACGGGAACATCCGCCTGTTCCGGAAGATCAAAGGCGGCGGTAAAGGAAAAGGTGCTGCCTCGGCCGGGGACGCTCTCCACGTGAATCTCTCCCCCCATCATCTGCACCAGGCGTTTGCTGATGGCCAGGCCCAGACCCGTGCCGCCGAAACGGCGGGTAGTGGAAGCGTCGGCCTGGGTGAAAGCGTCGAAAACGGCGTTCAGGCGATCCTGTGCGATGCCCACGCCCGTGTCGCGCACGGAAAAGCGCATCCGGACGCGATGTTCTTCCCGCGCGGCCAGTTCCGCGGCGATGACCACTTCCCCTTTTTCCGTAAACTTGACGGCGTTGGTCGCGAAGTTCAGCAGCACCTGGGAAAGGCGCAACGGATCGCCGATCAGACAGGGGGGCGCGTCGGGATCCATGCGGAACAGAAGCTCCAGACCCTTTTGAGACGCGTTCAGGGTGACCAGCGATGCCACATTCTGCAGCACGGGCTCCAATTGGAAGGGCGTATGCTCCATCTCCATCCTGCCCGCTTCAATTTTGGAAAAGTCCAGGATGGCGTTGATGATGCCCAGAAGGGTTTTGGCCGAGGCGTCTATCTGCATCAGATAATTTTTCTGGCGGGGCGTCAGTTCCGTGCGCAGGGCCAGATGGTTCATGCCGATGATGGCGTTCATGGGCGTGCGGATCTCGTGGCTCATGTTGGCCAGAAAGTCGCTTTTGGCCCGCGATGCGGCTTCGGCCGCGTCTTTGGCGCGGATGAGTTCTTGTTCCAGAAGTTTCGAGGCCGTGATGTCCGTGGTCAGACTGATGATGACGTCATTGCCGATGCGGCTGTCGCGGAGGGGAACTATGGTGGTGCTGTAGTAGACGGTTTCACCGTCGGATCCTGTCACCGCATGCTCCAGGGATGCCGGCATGTTCGAGGCTATGGCCTGTTCCGCGCTTTTGAGCACTTTTCGGCAATTGAGACGGGGCAATACTTCGGGCAGCGACTTGCCGATGATGGTTTGGGGGTCTGTCTTGAAAAACATGCCGTAGGTGGCATTGACCATGATGTATCGGTGCTGCGCGTCGCGCATGGCCACGGCGGCCGGTATGTTTTCCAGCAGGATATTGAGATTGTGTTGGGCCTGTTCGCGTTCCAGAACCTCCCGGCGCAATCTGCGGTTGGCGCGGAGGTTCACGGCCACGATGGCCGACATGGCCAGGGCGGCGATGCCGAAGAGCAACCAGAAGGTTGCCCAGTCCACTTCTTTTTCCACGTGATAATTGGCCCAGCGGCTCCGAAACAGCCGGGCGTCCTCATGAGGCAGGGCGTCCAGCGCCTTGTCGAGAATGGCGACCAGTTCCGGCCAGTCCTTGCGCACGCCGATGCGCATTTCCGCGACATAGGGCGTGGTGGCCGCGATATGAACATTGTCGATGCCTGTCTGCCGCAGGTAATAGGTGCCGACATCCAAGGGGATCAGCAGCGCGTCCACCGCGCCCGCGGAGAGCTTTCGCAGGGCGTCCGCCGCGCTCGGGCTAGGGACGGCCTCAAGCTTGGGCACATAGTGTTTCAGAACCTGATAGCTTTCGGAGTCGGACCGCGCGGTCACGCGTTTGCCAGTGAGATCGTCCAGACTATTGACGAAGGGCGCGTCGTTGCGTGTCATGATCACCAAGGGAATATACAGGTAGGGGCGCGTGTAGAGCCATGTGGCGGCCTGTTCGTCCCTGTGTTTGGTGCAGGTGATGATATCCGGGCTGTCCGCCGCGTCGATCAGCGCCTTGGCGCCGGAGGAGTATTTGGGGATGGGGCGCATGTCGATCCCCAG
>CASQEL010000340.1 GCA_949427775.1 uncultured Desulfovibrionaceae bacterium | reverse complement strand
CAGCCGGGCAGGCTCTGGACTGCGGTTACGGTCTGGTCTGCGACGCGCGGGCAAGACTGCTGGACGGATTGCGCGTGGCGGACGTCAACCAGGAACACGGGATTATCGCCCGCCGGGACGGCGGTCCTCTGCCGGAATTGCCGGTGGGGTCGTTGCTGCGCATTCTGCCCAATCACGCCTGCGCCACGGCCGCGGCCTATGATCGGTACCATGTGCTGCGCGACGGCGCGCCGTCGGCGGTCTGGAAGCGTTGGAACGGTTGGGAAGCGTAGGAGGCGCGGGGCAGCCGTCTTTTTGTCTGAAAAAATGTTCCGCCGTCGGGACGATTTCATGTGATTTTTCTCTCCATCCCGTTGCCTTTTATCCTGAAAACTGTAGTGTGCATCCCATAACCTGTGCTTTTCCGATGTGAGAAGCATCTCTGTAGGGAGGCCATTATGCGTTTTCTGCTTCTCGGCGGTTCGGGCTTCATAGGCGCTCCGCTGGCGGAAGCTCTGCTGCGGCAGGGCCATGAGGTCATGGCAACTTCCCGGACAGTACGACCGGCTCTGCCGCAGGGGCGGGGGCCGATGCCGGTGTCCGTCCGTTGGGACGGGCGCAGTCCGGAAATGCTCATGGGATTGCTCGCGTCCGTGGACGTGGTGATCAATTTGCTCGGAGAGAATATCGGCGCGCGGCGCTGGAGCGCCGCGCAGAAGGCGCGCATCCGGGACAGTCGACTGGATGTGGGGGCGGCCCTGAATGCCGCCTTTCTCCGGCGGCGGGAGTCGGGAACGTCGTTGCCGCATACGCTGATCCAGGCTTCGGCCTGCGGATATTACGGGGTATGGCGCGATATGGACGACGCTCCCGAATGTTCGGAGGATCGTCCTGTCGGTAATGGCTTCCTGGCGGAAACCGCCGCGCTCTGGGAGGCGTCCACCGGGGCGGTGGAAGCGTTGGGCGTGCGGCGCTGCCTTCTGCGCACCGCGCCGGTTCTCGGCAGGGACGTTTTGCAGAAAGGCGGCGCCGTGGGGGGATTTCTGGCCCGTATGCTGCCGCCGTTCCGGTACTTTCTGGGCGGGCCGCTGGGGTCCGGCAGGCAGCCCCTGAGCTGGATTCATCTGGAAGACGAAGTGGCCGCCATCTGTTTTCTGGCGGCCCGGCGCGATCTTTCCGGCGCGTTCAATCTGGCCGCGCCCGGGCCGGTGAGCATGGGAGCTTTTGCCGCCGCGCTGGGAAAGGCGCTGCATCGTCCGGTCCTGCTGCCCGTGCCCGCGCCGCTGCTGAGGCTGGCGCTGGGCGACATGGCGGAGGAGCTGATCCTCTCCGGACAACGCGCCGTGCCCACGCGCCTGGCCGAGGCCGGCTTCGTCTTCCGGTATCCCGAGCTGACGGCGGCGTTGGCCGACATTGTGAGCTGAATCTTTTGAAATCATGTATGGGGGGCCTGTCTGACGAACGCCCCCGCGCATATTGATGAGGGACTGACCGGCTTCGCGGCGGGCGCATCTTTCTTGACTTCGCGGCCATCATTCTCCAAAATACAGCGTTTTAAACGCGTTTTTCCACATGCCCGGAGGCCGGCTCATGAGTGACTACAAGAAAACGTTGAATCTTCCCCGCACCGCCTTCCCCATGAAGGCCAATCTTGTTCAGCGTGAACCCGAAACGCTGCGCTGGTGGGAATCCACGGAAGTCTACAAGACTATGGTGGAAGCCTCCGGCAGCAAGGGAACATATGTGCTGCATGACGGGCCTCCCTATGCCAACGGGCATATTCACATGGGCACCGCGCTCAATAAAATTCTCAAGGACATCGTGATCAAGTCCCGCAATATGCAGGGATACGCGGCCCGGTACGTGCCCGGATGGGACTGCCACGGCCTGCCCATTGAGTTGAAGGTGGAACAGGAGCTGGGAGAAAAGAAAAAGACGCTGCCCGCCCATGTGGTGCGCAAACGTTGCCGCGACTATGCGGCCCGGTGGATCGACATTCAGCGCAAGGAGTTCAAACGGCTTGGCGTGCTGGGGGTCTGGGACGACCCGTACATGAGCATGAAGCCGTCCTACGAGTCGGCCACGGCGCGCGAACTGGCCAATTTTGTGGCCAAGGGTTTTGTGGCGCGCAGCAAAAAGCCGATCTACTGGTGCTGTTCCTGCCATACGGCGCTGGCCGAAGCCGAAGTGGAATATTACGATCATACCTCGCCCTCGATTTTCGTGCGTTTTCCCCTGACGGATTCCCGTGTGGCCGAGGTGCTGCCCGGCGCGGACCCGGCTCGCACCTATGTGGTCATCTGGACAACCACGCCCTGGACCATTCCGGATAATATGGCCGTGGCCGTACATCCTGAATTCCGGTATGCCCTGGTGGAACACGACGGCGCGTTCTATATCCTGGCGGAGGAACTGGTCGAGTCCTGCCGCACGGTCTTCGGATGGGACGAGGCGCGCGTGGCGGCCGTCACGGACGGCGCGCGCCTGGAGGGGCTTCAGGCCCGGCATCCGTTCTACGATCGGCCTTCGCCCCTGATTTTGGGAGGGCACGTCACTCTGGACGCGGGTACGGGGTGCGTGCACACCGCGCCCGGCCACGGCCGCGAAGACTACGAGGCGGGGCTCAAATACGGCCTGGACATCTATTCGCCCCTGAACGACGAGGGGCGCTTCCTGGACAGCGTGCCGTTTTTCGCAGGGCTGAACATCTTTGAGGCCAACCCCAGGGTCATCGAAAAATTGCGGGAAGTCGGCAACCTGCCGGCCCAGGGA